>CACWWM010000135.1 GCA_902764565.1 uncultured Eubacteriales bacterium | reverse complement strand
CCGCTGAGCTTGAGCAGCACGCGCTTGTATTCCAGCTTCATGATCGTTTCCTCCCCATAAAAAAGGGGCGGCAGGAGCCGTCCCTTTTTTGAAATGTGATTACTTCTTGGTCATTTCGGCGATTTCAGCCGCCAGGTTGCTTTCTTTCTTTTCGATGCCCTCGCCGCACTCGTAACGGGTGAAGCGGCGGATGGAGATCTTTTCGCCGGAAGCCAGGGTGGCTTCGTTCACGCGGGTGGCGATGGTGATGTCAGGATTCTTGACAAACTGCTGTTCCATCAGGCAGTTTTCTTTGTAATACTTTTCGATGCGGCCTTCCACCATACGATCCACGATTTTTTCGGGCTTGCCTTCGTTCAGGGCCTGAGCGCGCAGGATTTCCTTTTCGCGGTCCAGGGCTTCCTGGGGCACGTCTTCCTTGTTGATGTACAGGGGGTTGGAAGCGGCGATCTGCAGGGCGATGTCATGGCACAGTTCCTTGAAAGCGTCGGTCTTGGCCACGAAGTCGGTTTCGCAGTTCACTTCAACCAGCACGCCGATCTTGCCGCCCATGTGGATGTAGCTTTCCACGGCGCCTTCGGCGGCCACGCGGCCGGCCTTCTTGGCGGCGGCGGCCAGGCCCTTTTCGCGCAGATAAGCAACGGCCTCGTCCATATCGCCATTCTTTTCAACCAGGGCCTTTTTGCAGTCCATCATACCGGCCTGGGTGCGTTCACGCAGTTCCTTCACCATCGCGGCAGTAATTTCAGCCATGGGAATGACCTCCTTCAAACTCTATCGTCAAATATCGGGAAAAATTATTCGGCGTCGGCGGCCTTTTCGGCTTCGGGTTCGCTCTGCTCGCCCTGCTTGCCTTCCAGCACAGCGTCGGCCAGCTTGCCGGCGATCAGCTTCACGGCGCGGATGGCGTCGTCGTTGCCGGGGATCACGTAGTCCACTTCGTCGGGGTCGCAGTTGGTGTCCACGATGGCCACGATCGGAATGCCCAGGGTGCGGGCTTCGGCGATGGCGATGTGTTCCTTGCGGGGGTCAACCACGAACAGCGCGCCGGGCAGCTTCTTCATTTCGCGGATACCGCCCAGGTTGGCTTCCAGCTTTTCCCGTTCATGCTGCAGCTTGATAACTTCCTTCTTGGGCAGCACGTCGAACTGGCCGCTCTGTTCCATCTTGTCGATGGCGTTCAGGCGTTCCACGCGGGTGCGGATGGTGCGGAAGTTGGTCAGCATGCCGCCCAGCCAGCGGTTGTTCACATAGTACATGTTGCAGCGCTTGGCTTCGCTTTCGATGCTTTCCTGGGCCTGCTTCTTGGTGCCCACGAACAGGATGGTCTTGCCTTCCATGGCCAGGTTGCGAACGAACATGTAAGCTTCGTCGATCTTGCGGACGGTCTTCTGCAGGTCGATGATGTAGATGCCGTTGCGCTCGGTGAAGATGTAGGGGGCCATTTTGGGGTTCCAGCGCCGGGTCTGGTGGCCGAAGTGTACGCCGGCTTCCAGCAGGTGCTTCATAGAGATGACTGCCATTGGGGTTTCCTCCTCGTTTTTGTTGTATCCTCTGCGGGTTTCATCTCCGCTTGCCACCGGTTTCCCGGCACAGGCAAACAAATCCGCCCGCATGCGTGATCCAGAAGATTATAGCACAGGGCTCAAGGGTTGGCAAGCATTTTTTTACTTTTTCAGCGTTGCAATTGTCACTGCATATTCAAGAGGCTTGTCACGGCATTCTCAGGTTCAAAGCTTCTTATGCAGTTCATGCCGCGTTCCGTGGGAAAGGAGCTGCCCGTCCGTTAATTCGACGCGGAGGATGACGGTGTTTTCATCCTGTAAATTGGTATGGCCGTTATCAATCCAGGACGCGAAAGCCTCTCTTAATCTCCCGGCGATCTCCCGGTTTTCGGCTTTCCCGAAAAAGCCCAAGCTGATTCCTTTCCCATGGGCGGTAAACCATTCGCCGGCGATCCCCACCGCGGGATTCTTTTCGATCTGCTTCATTTTGTTGGAAAGCGCGTAGGTGATCACATAAAAACTGCCGTTTTCATAAAAGGCGTTGACGTAGCGCACGGAAGGAATCCCGTTTTCTTCCGTCGCCAGCGCCAGCACGCTGTCTTTTCCGAAGCGTTCCCGCATGATTTGTTCCGCTTCCGCGCTCATTTTGACTGCCACGTTTTTTCCTCCTTAAATCATTTTCTCATAGTACATAAAATCGACCCATCCCGTGTTTCCCGCGAATAAAACCTGGGTTCCTCTGTAGGAAAATCCGGCCTTTTCATACATGCGCCGGGCCGGAAGGTTGGATTTCAGCGCATCCAGCCGAAGGGCCTTTTTTTCTTTCTTTTTCGCGATTTCAAGGGCCGCTTCCAGCATGCTGCCGCCCACGCCTTTGCCCTGATAATCCGGGCATACGGCGAAAAGATGCAGCGTCGCCACCTGATCGCCGGCAAGGCTTTCCGCCCAGGAAATCGCCTCGTAATCCTGATCCTGATGCATGACGATGGCCGCCAGCCCGGCGAGGACGCCGCCGTCCATATACGCGTACATTTCGCCGGATGCGATATAGGCCTGAAGCAATTCATCCGACGGATGCAGGCCGTAAACCCACCGGGCATGCCGCCCGATGTCCGGCGTCCGGGCGATCACATCCAAATATCCGGCTTTCACCGCGTCAAAATCTTTTGCAAGCGTCAGTTTCATGTGTGTCTCCACATCTTTTTTCATCTAGGATAGCGCCTTGTTCGTTTTTGCATTATAGAGAACGATCTGTCACTTGTCAAGCACACTTTGGAATAATTTCCCAGGTTTCAACGGTGAAGAGAAATTTTTTTGAAATAAGGGCTTGACTCTTACGTTACGTCATGGTTTATGATAGGATCACCACGAAGGAGGGAACCCCCATGATGACGGTACACCAGGTAAGCGGGCTGACAGGCGTGAGTATACGCACCCTGCAGTACTATGACAAAATCGGCCTTCTGCGTCCGGCGGAATACACCGAGGCGGGTTACCGGCTGTATGACGATACGGCATTGGAAACCCTGCAGCAAATCCTGCTGTTCCGTGAACTGGAATTTCCCCTGAAGGACATCAGGCGGATCATCCAAAGCCCTTCTTTTGACCGGAGCAAGGCGCTTGAACAGCAAATCAGGCTGCTGGAAATGAAGAAGGAGCATTTGGAAAACCTGATTTCTCTCGCCCGTGGCATTAAATTGACAGGAGGGAAACCGCATATGGATTTTTCAGCGTTTGATACGAAAAAGCTGGACGAATACGCCGCCCAGGCCAAAGCGGCCTGGGGAACGACCCCGGAATACCGCGAATTCGAGCAGAAAGCAAAAGGCAGATCGCAGGCGGACAACGCGGAACTGAACGCACAGATGATGGGGATTTTCACCGAATTTGGCGAAATCAAAAAGGAAAGCCCGGCTTCCGAAAAGGCCCAGCAGCTGGTGAAAAAGCTGCAAGACTTTATCACGGCACATTTCTATGCCTGCTCCGACCGGGTTTTATCCGGGCTGGGTCAGATGTACGCGGGGGGCGGGGATATGACCGCGAACATCGACCGATACGGCGGCGAGGGCACGGCGGCCTTTGTCCATGAAGCCATTGAAGTATTCTGCGCCAAGTAAACATTCCAACGATACAGCGTCGCTTCGGCGGCGCTTTTTTCATTTCCATGAGCGGAGTTTTCAAATCCCTGTTCCTATGCTATAATTGGAAAGAATTGCGAAACGCGGAGGGATGGACATGGGCGAAGCGGATTTGATCGTTCGCGGGGCGACGGTGATCGACGGCACGGGACGGCCCGGCTTCCGGGGTGATATTGCCGTCAGCGGCGGGAAAACCCTGGCCGTGGGCGACTGCGGCGGCCTGCGGGGGCGGGAGGAAATCGACGCGGCGGGGCTGGCCTGCGCGCCGGGGTTTATCGACGCGCACGCCCATTCGGACACGATGTTCATGCAGGACGACAGCGGCGCGTCCAAGCTGTATCAGGGCGTTACCACCGAAATATCCGGCAACTGCGGGTACAGCCCCTTTCCCGCGCCGGAAGGGAATCAAAGCGCCCGGCGCTTTGCGTCCTACGCGGATTTTCTGCGGGCGTTTTCCGAAAACGGCAGCCGCATGGCGGTGAATCAGGCCCTGCTTGCAGGCCACGGCAGCCTGCGGGAAACCGTGGTGGGGGAGAGCGCCCGCCCGGCGACGCCCAAGGAAATGGAGCGCATGCAGCACTTGCTGCGCCGCGATTTGGAGGCCGGGGCCCTGGGCCTGTCTCTGGGCCTGGAATACGCACCGGGATGCTTCGCCGGGCAGGAGGAATTGAATGCCCTGGGCGCGGTGGTCAAGGAAGCGGGCGGCGTCGTCACCTGCCACATGCGCAGCGAGGGGCTGCATATCTTCGACGCCATCGACGAGCTGGCCCAGGTGGGCCGCGTTTCCGGCGTTCCCGGCGCTTCCGGCGCTCACGTGCATATATCCCATTTAAAGATTGATCATTACAGCGTTCACGGCCAGGCCTCGGCAGTGTGGGATCACATTGAAAAGCTGCGGCAGGAAGGAATCGACATCACGGCGGATGCGTACCCCTACACCGCCTCCGCCACCAGCCTGACCATCCGCTGCCCCCGGTGGAGCCTGGACGGCGGGGAAGAAGCCCTGCTCGGGTTTCTGGCGGGCCCCCGGCGGGGCGAGGTGGTGGAGGGCATCCGCAGCCACTACTTTAACGCCCGGCGGGCGGAAACCTGCCTGTTCAGCGACGGGGGCGGCCTGTGGCCCGAAATCGTGGGGAAAACCCTGCGTTTCGTGGCGGAAGAAATGCTGCATACGCAGGATTACGCGGAAGCGGCGGCCGTTGTGCTGGAGCGCACGAAGGCCCGGGCCAAGGGCGTGTTTTTCGTCATGAGCGAGGAGGATATGCTGTTCTTTCTCGGCAAAGATATCTGCATCGGTTCGGACGGCTACGCCCTGCCCGCCGATCCCCAAAAAGTAAAGTCCCTGCCCCATCCCCGGTCTTACGGCGCCATTGCGGAGTTTTTGCGCCTGGCGCGGGAGAAAAAAATCTGCTCTTTGGAGGAAGCTGTGCGCCGGGTCACGAGCAAACCGGCGGATACCTTCGGTCTTGCTGACCGGGGCCGTATCGCGCCCGGCAAAGCAGCCGACCTGACGGTATTCGATCCAAACCGGATCGCGCCCAGGGCTACCTATTTGAACCCCATTCAAACGGCCCAGGGTGTGCAATGGGTGATCGTGGGCGGAAAAATCGCCCTGCGGGAGGGCAGACAGACGGAAGAACGGGCGGGTATTTTCCTGCGGAGAGGATAAAAGATATTATGAAGAAACTGTTCGTTTATCTGCGGGACTATCGGAAGGAAAGCGTCTTGGGCCCGCTCTTCAAGCTGCTGGAGGCGGGCTTTGAGCTGATCGTGCCCCTGGTGGTGGCCGCCATCATCGACAAGGGCATCGGGAACCGGGATCAGGGGTACATTGTCAGAATGTGCCTGGTGCTGGTGGCCCTGGGCCTGGTGGGGCTGATCTGCTCCGTTACCGCGCAATATTTCGCGGCCAAGGCCAGCGTGGGCTTTGTGAAAAAGCTGCGCCACGCCCTGTACAGCCACATCCAGGGCTTTTCCTATCAAACCCTGGACAGGGTGGGCATTTCCACCCTGATCACCCGCATGACCAGCGACATGAACCAGGTGCAGACGGGGCTGAATTTGGCCCTGCGGCTGCTGCTGCGCTCGCCCTTCGTGGTATTCGGGGCCATGGTCATGGCCTTTACCATCGATACCCAGGCGGCGCTGTGGTTCGCGGCGGCCATTCCGGTGCTGTCCGCGGTGGTGTTCGGCATCATGCTCGTGAGCATCCCCCTGTACAAAAAGGTGCAGGGCCTGCTGGACAAGGTGCTGGGAGCTGCCCGGGAAAACCTGACCGGCGTGCGGGTGCTGCGGGCCTTCGGCAAGGAAGAAACGGAAATTGCGTCCTTTGAGGAAAAGAACGAAGCCCTCACCGATATGCAGAAGTACGTGGGCCGCATTTCCGCCCTCATGAACCCCGTCACCTACGTTATCATCAATCTGGCGGTGCTGTTCCTGATCCATACCGGGGCCGTCCGGGTGGAAGCGGGGATCATCACCCAGGGCGCGGTGGTGGCGCTGTACAATTATATGAGCCAGATTCTGGTGGAGCTGATCAAGCTGGCGAACCTGATTATCAACATCACCAAATCCGTGGCCTTACCGGGTGCAGTTTGCCCACGCGGGCATTTGCTATAACGAAGGGGCGGACCCGGCCCTGGCCGACGTGAGCTTTTCCGTGCTGCCCGGGGAAACCGTGGGCGTGATCGGCGGCACGGGCAGCGGCAAATCCACCCTGGTGAACCTGATTCCCCGGTTTTACGAAGCCACGGAGGGCAGGGTGTTCATCGACGGGCAGGACGTGAAAGCTTTAGACCCGGCGGCGCTTCGTCGGCGCGTGGGCGTGGTGCCCCAGAAAGCGGTGCTGTTCAAGGGCACCATCCGGGAAAACCTGCAATGGGGCAATGAAAGCGCCTCGGACGAGGACATCATGCGGGCCGTGCATATCGCCCAGGCGGAGGACGTGGTGGCCGCCAAGGGCGGGCTGGACGCCCTGATCGAGCAGGGCGGGCGCAACCTGTCCGGCGGCCAGCGCCAGCGGCTCACCATCGCCCGGGCCCTGGTAAGGAAGCCCGATATTCTCATTTTGGACGATTCCTCCTCCGCCCTGGACTTCGCCACCGACGCGGCCCTGCGCAAGGCCCTGCGGGAAATGGACGGGCGGCCCACGGTGTTCATCGTGTCCCAGCGCACCAGCTCCATTCAGCACGCCGATCGGATCGTGGTGCTGGACGACGGCAAAGCGGTGGGCGTGGGGGATCACCTTGGGCTGCTGGAAACCTGCCCCGTGTACCGGGAAATTTACGAATCCCAGTTCAAAAAGGAGGCGGCGCGGGCATGAGCAAGGCACAGAAAGCGGAAAAGGGCACCCTGAAAAAAGTGCTGAATTATATCAAGCCCTATTGGGCGCTGGTGGCGCTGTCCATCCTGCTGTCCGCCGCCGTGGTGGGCCTGACCCTGTACGTGCCCGTGCTCATTGGCCGGGCCATCGACCGCATCATCGGCCCCGGACAGGTGGACTTCGCCGCCGTCATGGCGCTGCTCGTCCGCATCGGCATCATCGTGGCGGCTACGGCGGGCATCCAATGGCTGGTGAACAGCATCAACAACAAAATCACCTATCAGGTGGTACGGGACGTGCGGGATCAGGCGTTCCGCAGACTGCAGATCCTGCCTTTGAGCTACATCGATGCCCACCCCGTGGGCGGCATCGTCAGCCAGGTGATCGCCGACGTGGATCAGTTCACCGACGGCCTGCTGCTGGGCTTCACCCAGCTTTTCACCGGCGTGGTGACGATCTTGGGCACCTTAGGCTTCATGCTCTCCATCCGGCCCGGCATCGCCGCCGTGGTGGTGGTGCTCACGCCCTTGAGCTTCGTGGTGGCACGCTTTATCGCCACCCACACCTATTCTTTCTTCAGGCAGCAGAGCGAAACCCGGGGCGAGCAGACCGCCTTCATCGACGAAATGCTGGGCAATCAGAAGGTGGTGAAAGCCTTCGGGCAGGAAGCAAAGAGCGTGGAACAGTTCGACGAAATCAACGAACGCCTGGAAAAATGCTCCCTGAAATCCATCTTTTATTCCTCCCTCACCAATCCCTGCACCCGGTTTGTGAACAACGTGGTCTACGCGGCGGTGGCCCTGGCGGGCGCGCTGGTGTGCGTGGCCTCGGCGGGCACGGCGGCCCCCTTTACCGTGGGCAGCCTGTCGGCCCTTTTGTCCTACGCCAACCAGTATACCAAGCCCTTTAACGAAATCAGCGGCGTGGTGACGGAATTGCAGAACGCCCTGGCCTGCGCCTCCCGCGTGTTCAGGCTGATCGCCGAAACGCCCCAGGTGCCGGACGATCAGGACGCCCGGGTGCTTTCAAACGCCGCCGGGCAGGTGGATATCGACGGCGCGGCCTTCGCTTATTCTCCGGACAAGCCCCTGATCGAGAACCTGAATCTGCATGTGAAGCCCGGCCAGTGCATCGCCATTGTGGGCCCCACGGGCTGCGGCAAAACCACCCTGATCAATCTGCTCATGCGCTTTTACGACGTGGACGCGGGGGCTGTTTCCGTGGAGGGCACGGACATTCGCCATATCACCCGCCGCAGCCTGCGCGCCAATTACGGCATGGTATTGCAGGAAACCTGGCTGAAAGCGGGCACCGTGCGGGAAAACCTGATTTTGGGCAAGCCGGACGCCACCGACGGGGAAATGATCGCCGCCTGCAAAGCCGCCCACGCCCACAGCTTCATCAAACGCCTGCCCGACGGCTACGATACCGTCATCGGGGAGGACGGGGGCCAGCTTTCCCAGGGCCAGAAGCAGCTTTTGTGCATCGCCCGCATCATGCTCTGCCTGCCGCCCATGCTGATCTTGGACGAAGCCACCTCCTCCATCGATACCCGCACGGAAATCCGCATCCAGAAGGCCTTTGATACCATGATGCGGGGCCGCACCACCTTCATCGTGGCCCACCGCCTGAGCACCATCCGGGAAGCCGACGTGATCCTGGTGATGCGGGACGGCCGCATCGTCGAACAGGGCGACCATGAAACCCTGCTGCAAAAGAACGGCTTCTACGCCAGGCTCTACAACAGCCAGTTCGCGGCGTAAAACATGAATTTTAGGTATTTCTGAGAGAACTGTTCTTTGGAATTTCATTGCACGGCCTGCGTTGGGCACTGTGCCGTTCGATTGGTATCACGCTGCGCGGCTAAACCCGCGTTGCTGTTGAGCGGTTCTCCCAGTCCCACTCCGGGAAAGACGATAAAAATGTTTTGCAGAAAGCGATTTTTGTGGCTTTCTTGGAAAGGGATCTGGGGGAAACCATTCTTTGGCCTCCAAAGAATGGTTTCCCCCAAATTCATGAAACGAAAAAATTCCATCAAACAATCCGTGAAAATCCGTTGAAAAGCGGATGAAAGTTTGATATAATAGCATCATACGGCAGGCAAATCTTATATCTGCCGGGTGATTCAATCCATCATGAAACAAGGAGACAGGCTGATCGGATGAAATTATGAATCTGGGATGAAAAAATTGTCGGATCATACCCTTCGCGTTTGTGCCCGGTGAAAAAATAAGAAGCATGGGTCTTTTTTCTTTGTGTCAAGGAGGATTTTTGGATGAGTGAACAATT
>CACWWM010000134.1 GCA_902764565.1 uncultured Eubacteriales bacterium | reverse complement strand
GCAAGGTTACTTCCGTACGCAGAAACGCGGTGCTGATGAGCGAATAAATCAGGTACGTGATGAGCCGCCCTCCTTCATGCGAATGGAATGCACCACATTGTCTGCGTTCCGTTTCGCTCAGCGACGCGCCGCCCGCCGCAACACATCCAGGCGGGCTTGGAACATGACGTCCATTCTCGTTTGACACAGCCTATTCAAATCAAAAAAAAGCGAGGGCAGGTCTTTCGGCAACGCCTTGTTTTGATTGAGCCCGATTTTCTGAACGCCCCAAACAGCGGCGGCCCTTTGGGTCATTTTCCCTTTTAAGGGGAAGCATTGATCCCCTTCCAGGGTATCGTAAGCGCGGAAGGAACGGTTGAAATCCATCAGCGGAAACAGCTTTCCCGGCTGATTGTCCTCATTGCTGACCCAGAAGCCCCAGTTTCGCCAATGCCTGTCCGTGTTGCCGATCAGATAGTCGATGATGTTCATCATGTGGAAGCCATATTCATCCTGACTGGAAACCAGTTCCCACAGGCTTTTTCCCTCGTTCCGCAGGTATTCCCCCATATCGCCCGCGAAAACGATGCTCCATTCCTTTGAAGTGACCAATTTGCTGCGGCTGACCCGTCTGCCCTGATATGTCATCGGTTCATACAGCACCTGATCCACATCAAAACAGCGGGCGATTTGAGTGGCCGTCCATTCCGCCGCCACTTCGTCCGGAGCGCCATCCTTGAGCAGCCAATAGCCTCCATCCCGCCGAACCCATACATTCGGCGCGCTTTTTTCTGCCAGCGCGTCCGCGTCCTCCATCGGCCCCACGTTTTTTGCGATCATCCCCCGATCCCGAAGCACAATATCCACATATTCGTCCGACAGCGGGGAATCGAACAGATTGATCTGATTGAAGCGAATGTTTTCTTCTATCTCCCGAATCCAGAAAGCGTCCGTCAGGCAAAGCCCATGACACCGCAGGGCGATTTCCGCCCGTTCCCTGTCTGTTTTTGCTTCCTGGTAGCCATGACGGATGAGGAAATCCTTCGCGTCGTTCCTTTCCAGCGTCAGGGGACGGGCGGCGCACCAATGATAGAATTGATCCAGGTTTTTCGCCCGCAAATCGCAATCGCTTCCATCCGCGTTTTCCAACCGCAGGTTAAAGGGCATGAATGAGGGACAATGAACAGCACAGGAGCCGTCGCCGCATATCGTGGCGACCTTCTTTTCCAGGTGCATCAGCGCCAGACATCTCATTTCGCATTTTCTCCTATGTCTGCGGCTGTCATCAGCGCGGGAATCAGCGCAAAGGGTATCACTTCTGGCTGGGCATGAATGGCAGCATCCATGCGATCCAGCGCGGCGCAAACAGGGGCCGTTATTTCCTCCGGCCTGTCGGTATAATTGCCCAACCGCCCACCGCTATAGCGCCCATCCTGAATGCCAAGGAAAAGCTCTTCCAGCTTGCGGTCAAAGCGCCTATATGCGGCGTACAGCCCTACCGCGTCAGCCACCAGTTCATCCCGGATGGGGGCGACGTCGCCGGGAAACTGTCTGCGGCAGATCACATGGGTCAATTCATGCGTGCGGCGGATGGTATCGGAAAGGGCAAGCCATTCTTCCTCTGTACAGCCCGCCGCCGCGGCGTTCACATGGCTGTAAGGCCCTCGGGACAGTACCACCAGCATGTCCACATCGTTTTCTTTTACGGATGTAAAGCGCTTTAACTCCGCTGCCCGCTCATCCTCCGGGAAACGGGCCAGATGCGCGTGAATGCGGGGCCAGTTGAATACCGTTACCATGGCCGCGCCCTGGCTTTCCGGGATGGGCGTCAAGGGCCCGAACTTCGCAGCCATCAGGCCCCGCATCACAAGCTCAAAATCCCGCCGGTTGCCCAGGGTGACCACCCGAACCTGCCCTGCTGGTGTGTCCATCAGTTCTTCCCGATCCGCGGGGTCGCCCTGATAGTGGGCAAGGCTTTTTCTTTCCGGCTCCTCGCCCCGCAGGACGACGCGGCGGTAGGCTTCCTGCAAATCCGCGTCTGGGTTCAAGTATAGCTGGGGATATTCTGCCGCCAGACATTTCAATACGCCGGAGATGCGTTCGTTCTTCTTCATCGTTATTCATTGTATGATCTGCCTATTTGATTGTTGGTTCATCGGTTCTTGCCATTGGGCCCATACCTCCGGCTCAGTTTCCGGCAGAGCCGCCCCGCCCGCCACCAGGGCCAGATCGTCCAAATCCAATTCTCTTGCGTCCTCAAAGAGCCGGGCGCGCAGGGCCTCCCTGTGGGCGGGATTGGGAAAGGCAGCGCCATGCAGAAGCTGTTCCACATTTCCGCCTGTTGAATCCTTCATCGTGCCGCCCCCGCTGTTTCATGGTATTGCCGGACAAGTCCGGCATGGCTTTCTTTTTTGGGAAATTCACCAATCCGGGTTTCCCCGGTCTGGCAGAATGTATCACCCATGACGCAATGCTTTTGCCAATACCCTGCCCATGGGCTTTTCATGGTTTGTCTTCAATTACCCCATAGCCCATGGGCTTGTAATTCCGCAATCGACGTTTCGAATACTCCACAGTACCTGCATCTTATATACCAGGTGCCAAAGATGTTATAATGTCTCTGTGCGCTGAATCTGTTGCATCTGATACAGTTGTATTGCGGCTTATTTACATATTTTATATTACACATACTGCATCCGCCATCCGTTCCCCAGCAGTCGCTGCCCGGTTCCACGGTGGCTGCACAGCCGCTTGCCATCCAGTCCCGTTCCGTTACGCCGCCTGCCACGTCGTCCAGTTCGTCCAGGGACAATTCCTGGGCCTCCGGGACGCGGAGCTGCTGCACCTGCTCCCAAATCTTTTCCTCCGGCGCGTCCTCGATGCCCTCCGCTTTCAGCAGCGCCGCCGCTTCTTCCCTGGTTTTCGCGTTCGTCAGCTTTTCCAACAGTTCCTTAGAGATTTCCGGCATGATGTTTCATCCTCCTTCGATTTTGTCATTTATGATCTGAAAGCTGGCCGATCCGGCGCAGCAAAGCATCTTTTTTGGCTTTCCACCCGTCCCGGAAATACCGGCAGGTGTCCAGGTCTTTCGATAGGTAATCCGTGGGATGGTCCCGCACCGCGACGGCCCGGCAGCCACCGCAGCAGCCGTTTCGGTATTCGCAGGTTTTGCAGTCCGGGTTATGCTCCATGAAATCGCTGACCCGGGAGGTGGTAATATCCATATAAGCGGACTGCTTATCCAGAATATCCTCCAGGGGCGTTTCCAGCATATTGGGGAACTGATCCTCGATGGGCCCGCCCACCATGGACATGCAGGGCAGCACGTTCCCCTTGGGGCTCACATACATGCCCCGCCGCACATGGCCGCACATGAGGGCCTTGCCAAAGTACTGTTCCTCTATGTCCCTTTCAAACCAGGAGGACAGCTTTTCCTTGGCCCTGTCGTAATTGAAGAAGCCCTCCAGCCCCAGGGTCAGGGGCTTTCCGTCCTCGAAGTAATGGGGAATATAGTCCAGGAACGCTTCGTAGGCTTCCGCCTGGGAAAGAAAATGCTCCGGCTCGTTTTTCCATTCGCCCATGGGGGAGGCGTTGCCCACCTTCATGCTCAGCACCCCCAGGGAGGCCATCAGGTTCACCGATTCCCGGATGCAGCCCGCGCTTTCCCGGCAGATCACCATGGAAACGGAGGTGGGGATACCCCGATCCTGGCAGCGCTTCAGCGCGTCCAGCACGATCTTTTCCGCGCCAGGTACGCCGCGCATCCAATCGTGATGGCCCACGCCGTCGAAGCTGAACTGGATGGAGGGCCGCATATCCCGCGCCTCCAGCTTATCCAGAAAAGCGTCGGTGATCAGCAGGCCGTTGGAATACAGGATGGTCACGGTCAGCCCCTTTTCATGAATGGCGTCCACCAAATCCCAAAAGTCCCCGCGAACCATGGGCTCCCCGCCGGTCAATTGCAGATTGCGCACGCCGCAGCGCGCAAAGGCGTCCAGCATGGCCATCAGTTCCTCCCAGGCCGGTTCTCCCTGAGCGGCGTGGGGCGCGGACATGAAGCAATGGCGGCATTTGTAATTGCAACGTCCCGTGATGGACCACTGCACATACTCCTTGAACCGGGCCGGGTAAAAGCGGTATTCCTGCATCGGCTGCAAACGCTCATTGCCCTTTGTCCGGCGGATGAAGCCGTATTTTTCCCAATGGTCATACCGGCCTTTTTGTTCCTCCGTAAGCGCGTCCCACTGAATGGGGGTATGCCCGTCGCAGGCGGAGATCAATTCAAAGTCCGGTTTCAGGAAGAACTCCGTCTGCTGATAATGCAGCGCCTGGATCGCGTAGGGAAGCAGCTTCCAGCCCCGGAGGGCAAAGCCGTCCGTCAGGATGTAATACCGGCTCTCTCCTCCATGGTTCATTTCCATGCCTTCATCGTTTTCTTTCATCCGTTTTTGTGTGTCCTTTCATCGCTTCCATAAGATAAACAAATGAACGGGGCGGTTGGAGACAGCCTTTTGAAAATTTTTTTCGCAAGGGTCCCTTGAAGCTCAAAACGTCCTCATGGCGTCAAGCAGCAGGTAAAATTTTGCCGGGGTGCGTTCAGCGCCGATCCATTTGGCCTTTGTGCAGCAGGGGAAGCAATGGTAGCTCCTTCCCTCCAGGCCCTCCGGGGTCAGGTACGTTTTTCTCTCGGAGAAAAAGCATTTTTCCAGAAGCTGCCACCGATGATCGGATATACCCATGTCCTCATAGATTTCGCAGGTACGCCTGAGCCACCCGTCCTTTGCGAACAGCGGGGAACAATCGGGCCGAATCCTTTCGTAGAGGGAAAGGAAGGAAAGCACCGGCAGGAACGAGCCGTCCGGCAGAAAGTCGAACTGGATGGAAATGGACGCCTCCACTTCCGCCAGCCGGGCAATATCCTGAAGCATTTGATCATTGTAGGCTGTGAAACCGATTTGGTCAAAGCATTGCCGCAGATACCCGGGCTCGCACAGGGCGCGCCGGGTATCCGGGTCCAGCATCTTCACTTCCATGCGGGTGTTATCGGTTTTCCGTCCGGGGAAAACCCCCGTATACCGGCAGAACCAGCCTTTGGGAAGGTTCCGCACATGCTGGACAAAAGCCGCTGTCCGCTCCGGCTCTCCGACCGCTTGAAAGAAGCCTTCGGCCCAGGCCAAATTGCCTTCGATCCTGCAATGGATACCTGAAAGCATGCCGGACCCGGCAGCGTCCAGTTCAAAATGCAGATACGGCTTCACACTTCCCATGCCCGCCGCCCAATCCACCGCCGCCTGAGCCTGAACCAAAGAATGGTCGGCAATCCGGCGGCCGGGAGAAAAGAAGCGGGGGTTATGAATGACCAGGGCGTCATAGTCCGGCGCGCCCAGAAGCGGAGCTTCCACGAAGCAGGAGGCGGACGGATTGCCCGCCAGCGTCAGCCGCCTGGAAGCGTCCAGCAATCGTTCAGCGCCGCCCCCCATGAGCAGTTCTTCCCGTCCATCCCCAAAGGCACGGTTCCATGTGTATTGCATCGGTTCATCTCCTTTCCGCGCTTCTATGCTATAAACAAATGAACAGGGCGATTGGAGACGTTTTTTTTGAAAATGTTCAAAAAATTTCTTCCAGCAGTTCCCGGCATTTCGCCAACAGCCTTTGGTATCGCTTGTTGACGGCTTTTTCCGATAAGCCCAGAAGCGACGCGATTTCTCTGTCCTTTAGTTCCATGGCATAGCGCATATTGAGCAGTTCCCGTTCCTCTATTTTCAGCTTCGCGTAAAGCCGGAGAACCAGATCGGACACATCCAGGCTGCCGGTAAAATCCTTTTCATCGGGCAGTTCACTTGGCAATTCTGTCCGCTTCCGATAGGCAAAGGAGGTCATGAGGTTGACGGCGCGGTTATGCGCCACCCGCGTCAGGTAAGCCGCGATCCCTGGATTGTCCGGGTCACGGCACTGGTAACGCTGGAGGAAAGTCAGGAAGGTTTCAGCGGTCACATCCTCGGCGTCATGGCGATTGAGCAGCAGCGTATAAGCGTACTTGAACACACGGTCATAGTAAGCGTCATAAACCGCCTCAAAATCAATGCCTCCGGAGTGAAAAACCATGTGATTCATGCCTGCGCCGCCGTATCCAGCCGCTGGCGCTCCACCAGCGAGGCAAAATAACCGCCCTTTTCGATCAGTTCGTCGTATGTGCCGTCCTCGATGATCCTGCCGTGATCCAGAACCAGAATGGCATCGGAATTGTGAATGGTGGAGAGCCGGTGGG
>CACWWM010000133.1 GCA_902764565.1 uncultured Eubacteriales bacterium | reverse complement strand
CGCACGGCCTCCGCGATTTCCGGCAGGGCCAGTTCCTTCGCCCCGTGATTATAATAAGCGATGGACAGATTCCGGTGGGCCAGGGCCAAATCCGGCTTGGCCTTGACCGCCTCCCGCCAGTGGAAAACGGCCTGCGCATACTGCTTTTTATCGTAGAGAAGCTCGCCCAGGTAATAATGGGCCATGGGCGCTTTCCGCCCGCTGCTTTCCAGCACCGAAACGGCGTTTTTCAGAATCAGGCTTTCGATGATCCGGCTGGGGAAGCAGTAATCGGAAGGGGCCTTTTCTCCGGCTTCCGCGGCATTTGGGGCAAAAGGCGCGGGAAAGTCCAGCAGGCTCCCCGCATAAGCCTGGGCGTAATGCTTCATGGGGCTTTCCGCCGGGCAGGCTTCCAAAACCTTGATAGCATCCTCATAGAACCCGAAGCTGATATACTCATAGGCCACATTCAGATATTCTTCAATCCGTCCCCCTGTGGCCTTATCAAAGGCGCCTTTGTCCGCGTGTCGGCACAGCAGGCCCAAATACAGGGGGTCGATTGCCAGGCTGTCTTCCAGAAAGCGCCAGTATGCCGCGCTTTCCTTGTCCAGCTGGGCCAGGATGGCGGCTTTCAGGGAACGGGTTTTCATGTTGTGCCAGCCGCGCAGCAGGCTTTCATCGGCGAATTGCAGGGCCTTGTGCAAGTCGCCCTGCTTGACGCAGATACAGGCCAGATGGTGATAGGCCGGGCCCGCCGTTTCCGCGCTCCAGGTGGCTTTGAAAAACGCATCGTAAGCCTCCGGCAGCCTGCCAAGCAGTTCCAGGGCCAAACCCAAATTGAAGTACGCTTCTCCCGCATATGGATTGGGATTGCGCCAGGTCTGCTTTTTGATCGCCGCCTTGAAATACGGGATGCTTTCTTCAATTTGCGTATTTCTGAGCAGATACAAACCGTAGGCGTTATTCAGGCGAATATCCGTGGGGTCCCGGCGCAGGCCTTCCAGGTAATAATCCGTGGGCAGGAAGGTGGCGTGGCGGTACTGCTCCAAATGCTGGCCCGCCAAATACAGTTCTTCCAGGGACTGAATTTCTTCCGGCTTTTTCAGGGCCTCGGCGGGGTCGGGGATGGGCCGGTTTTCCCTGACGTATTCTTTGTACATGCAGAGAAGCTCGTCCTGTTCGCTGTATACCGTCACCTCGTAATCCCGCGGCGGCTGCACGGTATCCACGAACGCGGCCCGGGGGGACAGATCGGCGGTTTTATCATAAAGGACGTTCCCGCCTGAGCAAATCATGACATGGGCGTTTTTGTATTCACCGGTAGCGTACACCTTGATCCGGGCGGCGGCGGCTTTCTTCTGAACGGCGACCTTGGCTTCTTTGCCGTAGGCGAAGGGATCGGGTGCAAGGGGCTTTCCCTCCGTGTCCAGGAAATCCACGCCCACGATCACGTCTTTGGTGGCGTTGCTCACCCGGCCCACGGTTTTATAGGGCATGAAATACTGGGTGAAGGTCTTTTCCTCCTGGGGCTTTAACCAGGTGAAATCCGGCTGATTGTCGCAGTACACCCCGGTCATCAGCTCGATATAGGGGCCGTCTTCGTCGGTCAGGTTCTTATCCCACATTTTCCCGAAGTCCCCGCAGCCCCAGGTCCATTGCTTTTTGCCGGGGCTGATATGATGATCGGCCACGTGAAGCAGGCCCGCGTCCCGGCTTTCGTCGAAATTGCCAACGAAATCAAAATCGGAATGGGCGGCCATGTAGCTGGTGGGCACCCGGATGTTTTTGTACCGGGAAATATCCACCCCGGCGGAATAGTCGGCCTTATAATATTCCCCCGTGGCGATGGGGAAGGTGGATACGGCCCGCTTGCCGTGATCCATCACCGCGTTCACGTCCGGCGGGAACACGGAAAAGGTGTGGTCGTTCACATGCACGGCGGGATTGGCCCACCACAGGAAGGTCTGCGGGTAATCGGTGGGGTTGAACAGCCTGCCCTTGATTTCGATATAGGCTTTATCGGGGTGCAGGGTGATGGCGGCGTTGGCCTTGGTGCCGTTGACGCGGTCGGTTTCGCCCAAAAACACGGTGGCGGAGCCGTCGGGGTTTTCGGCAAGGGTATAATCCACCGGCATGAAGGTGGACGGGCGGTGATGCTGGGGCCAGTTGAATTCGATGCCGCCGGAAATCCACGGCCCTGCCAGCCCCACCAGGGCGGGCTTGATGACACGATTATAATAAACAAAATCGTAATTGTTGGTTTTGTCCAGCGCCCGCTGGATACGCCCGCCCAGCTCCGGCAGGATCATCACGTACAGATAATCGTTTTCCAGGATGACGGCCTTGTACTGCACGTCCTCCCTGGTTTCGCTGATCTTTTCCGTCACCGGCACGGGGTACACCTTGCCCGTGGAGCCCTGATAGGCCCGCTTTTCGATAAACAGCGGGCTTTTTTCCGGGGTGCCCGCCTGATACGTGGGAATGGTGACCGTCTGCTCGTAAATCCGCGTCCTGTTCAAGGTGATCTCTCCTTACCGATTGAATAGGGGCAGGTATATTCTGCATACCTGCCCTCAGATCAGCGTATGATGCCGCTATCTTTCTTCGTCTTTAAGATACTTTGCGCACACGGGGTACCGGCGCATTTCCCCCACCACCAGCTTGCAGATTTCATTGGCGCCGTAAGCGTTGAAGTGGGTTTTGTCGTCGTGCCCGTCGGGGAAATCCGGATGCTCGCCGGGTGCTAAGCGCACGAACAGTTCCGCCGTTTTTTCTTCGCCCAGGGAAAGGTACAGCGCCCGGCTGTCCATTTTCAGGTCGCACAGGGGCACGCCCTTTTCCGCCGCCAGTTCCCGGATCGCCCGGGGGTATTCCCCGTGGGTGTAGAGCATGCTTCCGCCCCCCACGAAGAAGCGGCGGGAAACGGGGGTCAGCAGCACCGGCTGGGCCCCCCTGTCCAGGGCAAATTGGCAATACTTCCAAAGCTCTTCTTTGAACGTGGTGTCCGGGTCGGTGTGGCGCTCGTCGTCCTTTTCGTCGTTGTGTCCGAATTGAATCAACAGCAGGTCTCCCGCCGCCATGTCCTTCTCCGCCGGAGCGAACAGCCCCTCCGCCCGGAAACTGCGGCTGCTGCGGCCGCTTAAAGCGATGTTGCGCACCGTGACGCCGGGCTTCACATACTGGGGCAGCGCCCAGCCCCAGCCCCGGAAGGGGGGCTGGTTATCCTCCACCGTGGAATCGCCGATGATCCAAATAGTCGGCATGGGTCACCAATCCTTCCAGACCTGGTTCAGGTCGATGGTGCATACCTGGCCCACGCCGTTTTCGTCGGGATTGGAGAACAGGATCATATCGCCCTTGCGGTTGAAGGAGGGATGCTGGTGATCCGCGCCGGTTTTGCAGGAGCCGGTGGAAGCGATCAGCTTGGCCTTTTTGGTGGCCCGCTCGATCAGCACCACGCCCTCCTGGATGGTGGTGCCCAGATAGCTGATGCGGTCGGCGCACAGCCATTTATGATCCCGGCTGATGCAGGGATGCAGCAGCTGGGTGCTGGTAGCGGCCACGTCGAAATGGCGGCCGTCCTTATCGCCGATGATGATGTTGCCGGTGTGGGTCTCGCCCTTTTCCCCGTCCACGAACCCGGCGGGGTCCAGCTTCATCAGGGCCATTTCCGTGCCGTCGGCGGACCAGACCTCGTGGGTGATCCATTCGCTGGGATGCTCCACATAATAGGGCCGCACATAGCGCTCCTTCACGTCGAACATCCAGGTGCGCTGGAAAGCGTCGCCCTCCGTTTCATGGATGTAGAAAATCAGGTTTTCGTCCGTGGGGCAGATTTGGGCGTGGCCCAGGCGGTAGTCGCTCTGATACACCACTTCCGCTTCCTTGCCCGGGTCCAGGATCACCAGGCCGTAATACTTGTTGGCCAGGTGATAGCTGCACGCGATGCGCCCGGTATTTGCGGCGGTCAGGTGTCCTGTGATCTGGCCGCCCTTGGGCAGATCGCCGATCTTGGTCATTTCCATGGTGTTCAGATCCACGGCGTACACTTCGGTTTCGTTTTTGCAGGTGTAGCCGATGTTCTTTTCCCGATCGGTGGCGAAGCCCCGGAAGGAGTAATCCGTCACCCGGTCGATCTGCCCGGTCAGCACGTTGGCGCGATAGCAGCCGCCGTCGGTTTTACCCTCTAACTGCTGTTTCATGAAGAAGAAATACTGATCGTCCGTGGAAAAGTTTTCGCAGGTGAAATACAGCTTGGCGTTGCGCTCCGGCCCGTTTGCGTACCGGCGCACCTCATAGCCCGTGATCTTGTCCCGATAAATTTCCATGTTGTTTTCCTCCTCTTTTACGGTTTTGTATCTGTTCAGTGAACTGGGGATTTAAAGAGCGCTTTAAGTCCGTAAAGCTTTCGGGGCAGGGGGCTTCTTCAGCCCCCTGAACCCCTGAACCAAAGGCCTTCGGCCTCTGGACTCCAACAGGCGAATGAACAGGATTTGGGAAAGCAGACAATTTCCGCCTGTCACCGGGAGACACGAAAGACAGAGGGCTTCCGGCCCAAGGAAAGCCGGGAAAATCCGAGGGGGAAAGTAAGCTTTCCCCTGCGGATTATTCCCCGGCTTTCCCCGGATGCTTTGCATCCGGGATGGCCGCTTTCAGCGGCCGGGCCGGAAGCACAGTGCCGCCAGGTTTTCCCGTTTCCTGTAAGTATCGGCGGGCAGTTGCTTTTTCGCCTCGTCGACCAGCTTCCGCAGATGTGGGTCCAGGGAGGTCACCTCCCTGGTGGGGTGTGGGGCAAAGCTCCACCGTTCTCCCGGTTGCTTAAAGTGTCCTTGAAGTGTGCGGCTGCAAACTGCTACAATCTTACATTTTGTCCTGCCGGGATGCGGATGGGTGATGCGTCGCTGACCGAAATCCAGCAGTCCCGGGCGTTGGGATTATACACAAAGCTGTTGTCCGCCGCAAATTGCAGGCGGTTAAAATCATCCATGCAATCCAGGAATTCGATGTTGGTGCAGTACCAGATATCCTCCTTGCCGGACATCATGCGGCAGAAGCTTTCCATCAAATCCCAGTTGCCCTTATCGTCGAATTCATAGCTGTGGCCCCACACGTACATGAGGTACAGGTATTGCTTTTTGAACAGGCCAAGGAACTGTTCGCCCAATTCCAGCAGCCTGTGGTTATGGTGGCAGGTGGCCTGCCAGCGGTAGGGGTTTTCCGGCAGGGCGAAGCTATCGGAGGAGCCCACCACCCGGGAATAGCGGATGCCCAGGGCGGGCAGCAGGTTTTCAATGTCCCGGCTCAATGATCCGTTGGGGTAGCTTAAGCCCCGCACGGGATAGCCCGTGCAGCTTTCCAGAAATTTTCTGTCCTCCAGCACCTCCTGGGCCACTTCGGGCAGGGGGCAGCGGGCGATGGTGGGATGGGTGACGGTATGGCACGCCACCTCGTGCCCTTTGTACAGGGCGGGGATTTCTTCGGGCATCACCCGGTCGCCCCGGTCAAACAGGCCGCTGTTCAGGTGGAACGTGCCTTTGATGCCGTTTTCATTAAAAATTTGCACCAGGCGGCGGTCCTGCGTGCGGCCGTCGTCGTAGCTCATGGTCAGCGCTTTATGCTTTCCGCCGGGAAAGCAGCAGTATACTCTGTTCATATTTCCTCCGCATAGGATGGGGCTGCCGCGCGAAGCGGCAGCCCCGGGAATGAACGGTTGGTGATTATTTGATGGAAGCGTGATAGGCTTCGTTGTATTCGGCAGTCACCAAGTCGCCGCCCTGAGCAGCCCAGTCAGCCCAAGCCGCGCGCAGGCCAGCCTCGTCGATGAGGCCGGCGATGTACTGCACAGCCGCGTCGGAGATGATGGGATCCAGCTGGGTGCCGAAGGCCTGGTAGGTCTCGCTCACGAAGGGGAAGCAGGGGTTGGCCACCGCGTAGGGAGCCAGTTCGATGTTCAGGTTGTTGTAGCGTTCACGCAGCTTGGTCACGCCCTTGTTCAGCACGGCAGTGGGGTTCTCCAGGTTGCCGGGAACGCCCATGCCCAGCTGGTTGAAGTCGTGCAGATAGCTCTTGCTGTTCTTGCTGGCTTCATCCGCCTTATCTTCGGGCACATAGCGATAGCCGTCTTCGTTGATCCAGTAGGTGACGCCTTCCAGACCGGCGTTCAGGATGACCTTGGGCAGGTCAGCTTCGGAAACGCTCTTCTTGTTGATCAGGATCTCACCGGCAAAACCGTTGTTCTGAGGCCACACGGTGATGGAGCCGTCCGCCTTGGCGATGGGGCCCACGGTCTGGAAGATCTGCTCGGTGACGCCAGCATTGTTTTCAAACCATTCCTGCTGACGGTGCGCGTTGTCCAGGCAGTCAAAGCGCATGAAGGCTTTGCCGGTGCGTTCGATGTTGTCCCATTCGGAGGTGGGGATCTGAGAGAAGTCGGGATCGATGCCGCCGATTTCATACAGATGGCGCAGCCAGTTCAGGCCCTCCAGGTAAGCGGGGGACAGGTGAGCGGGATAGATGTCGCCGTTCTCGTCCACGCCCCAGGTGTTGGGCGCGCCCATGGCCACGGTGATCACGTTGATGGTACCGGCGGTGTAGGAGCACATATTCAGGGCGTAAGTGTCGTCGCTGTACTTAGCCAGGGCTTCCGCCAGTTCGGTCAGGTCGTCCAGGGTCTTGACTTCCTTGTCGAAGCCAGCTTCCTTGGCGATGTCCAGACGATAGTACACGCCGGCGCGCGGGAAGGCGCGGCCGCGGAAGATGCCGTACACACGGCCGTCAATCGCGATGTTCTGATACACAGCGGGAGAACCGGCGGCCAGGTAGGGATAGTTTTCCGCGTCGTTGATGAAGTCGGTCAGATCCCAGAAAGCGCCGGCCCGGGCGGAATCCACGATGATGGGAGCGCGGGCATCGGTCACGGCCATGACCATGGGGGGATTGTTCTCGGTCATGGTGGTGCTGACGGTGTCGCCATAGCCTTCATTGGCCATGAACTGCATCTTCAGCTTAACGCCGGTCAGTTCTTCGATCTTGGCCAGGATGGGGTTTCCTTCTTCCACATAGTCCGCATCATAGGTGAACTCGGGCACCATGACGGTGATTACGAAGGGTTCTTCCGCGGCGGCAAAGCTCGCCATGGACAGAAGCATCACCATCGCCAGGAACAGGGCAACGATTTTCTTCATTTGGGACTTCCTCCTTTTTATTTTGTTATCGTTCAGCGGCTTCCAGCCGCGGATAACCCTTGTCCGCGCGTTCTGCCCCTTTGGGGACAGCCCGCGCAACTTTTCTAAGCTTCTTGCAGGCCCCTTATCCGTCCCTTCGGGCCGGAATGGCGGCAAACAAGGAAACAGTCGTCATCCCTTCAAGGCGCCTACCATAACGCCCTTCACGAAGTACTTTTGCAGGAAGGGATACACGCACATGATGGGCACGGTGGACACCACGATGACCGCCATCTTGACGGACTGCTCCGGCGGCTGCACAAATTCGGGGTCCAGGTTGTTCATGTCGCCCGCGGTGCCGTTGGACAGGATGATCAGCTCGCGCAGCAGCACCTGCAGGGGCCACTTTTCCTTGGCCGTCTTCATGTAGATCATAGCGCCGAAGTAAGCGTTCCAGTGGCCCACGGCGTAGAACAGGCCGAAGGTGGCAAGCACCGGCAGGCTCAGGGGAAGCACGATGCGCAGCAGCACCCCGATGTCCGTGCAGCCGTCCATGGAGGCGGACTCTTCCAGCTCCTGGGGGATGCCCTGGAAGAAGTTCTTCACGATCATCATGTTATAGGCGCTGATAGCACCGGGCAGCAGTACGCTCCAATAGGTGTTTTTGAGGTTCAGGATGTTGGCCACCACGATGTAGCCGGGGATCATGCCGCCGGAGAAGAACATGGACACGATGACCATATTCAGGAAGAAATTGCGGCCCCGCAGGCGGGACTTGGACAGGGCGTAGGCCATGGTGACGGTGAAAAACAGGTTGATGGCCGTTCCGCATACCGTAATGAGAAGGGAATTGCCGAAGCCCCGCAGGATCTTGTTGGAAGAGAAGATGAATTGGTAAGCGGCGGTGGTCGCGTCCTGGGGAATGATGAACATGGGCCGGGTGGCAATTTCATACTCCGTGGCGAAAGACGCGCCGATGATGTAGATGAAGGGGAAGATGGTGGTCAGCGCGATCAGCGTAACGATCAGATAGTTGGCGATGTCGAAGATGCGGCTGCCCAGGGTGGCGTTCTGGCCCACGGGGCCGGAGGATTCCAGCATCTTTTTGTTCTTGGGGGTCAAAGTGCGTTCTGCCATGTTCTCTCCCCCTTCCTCAGTACAGGCCTTGTTCGCCCAGCATGTGGGCGATCTTATTGGAGGTAACAACCAGCGTCACGCTGACCACGGCCTTCATCAGACCGATGGCGGAAGCGTAACTGAACTGGCCCTGCTGAATGCCCTGCTGATACACGAACACGTCCAGGGTCTGGCTGGCGGAACGGTTCAGGGGGTTGGC
>CACWWM010000132.1 GCA_902764565.1 uncultured Eubacteriales bacterium | reverse complement strand
CCTGAAACGCCATTTTACAGCAAATTGATGAATCGAATGAAAGGACGGTTTATCGGCCTTTCATTCGCAGCGTGTCGAAAATCCTTTTTCGACACGCTGCAAGACCGGTTCTTCCGGTCTTTTTTTGTATTTCCTTGCACGGCGGCGGGGATTCCGGTATAATGATACAGGAATTGCGAGAAAGGAAAGCGCCCATGAACGTGGATGTGAGCCAGGCCCTGCGCTTTGCCGGCGTGAAGGCGCCGGACGAAAATGCCCTGCGCGCCGCACGGCAGGCGGCGGAGCAGGTGGAACAGCGCGCCGCGCCCCGGTATACCTATCGGGTATTTGATACAGCGCGCACGGAGCAGGGCGTTTCCCTGCCGGAAGCGGGATTGATTTTGCCGGGCAATCTGGCAAAAACCATGCTGGCCGACTGTGACCGGGCTGTGCTGCTGCTGTGTACCCTGGGCGCGGAATTTGACCGGCTGCTGCGCACCGCCCAGGCCCGGGACATGGCCCAGGCCCTGTATATCGACGCCTGCGGCAGCAGCTATGTGGAGCAGGGCTGCGACGCGGCGGAACAGGAAATCGCCGCCCGTCATCCGGGCCTGTATCTCACCGACCGGTTCAGCCCCGGCTACGGCGATCTGCCTTTATCTTTGCAGCTTGACCTGCTCCGCGTCCTGGACGGGGAAAAACGGTTAGGGGTCTGCGCCGCGCCCTCCTGTCTGCTGAACCCGATGAAATCGGTCACGGCGGTGATGGGCCTTTCGGACAAGCCCCAGCCGGCGCGCATCCGGGGCTGCGCCTTTTGTTCCTTCAGGCAAAACTGCGCTTTTCGGGAAAGGGGAATGACCTGTGCATCTTCAACCTGACCGCATCACTTTATTGGACGGGGCCATGGGCACCATGCTGCAAAAGATGGGGATGGAGCCGGGGGCCGTGCCGGAGCTGCTGAATTTTTCCCGGCCCGACTGGATTTTGTCCATTCACCGGGCGTATTTGAACGCCGGAAGCCAGATCATTTACGCCAACACCTTCGGGGCCAACCGCCATAAATTGGCCCGGGTGAACCGGAGCAGCGCGGAGGTCATTTTCGCCGCCGTGGGCCTTGCCAAAGATGCGGCCCGGGGCACGGACGCTCTGGTGGCCCTCGATGTCGGCCCCATCGGCGAGCTGCTGGAGCCCCTGGGCACCCTGACCTTTGAAAGCGCCTATGATATTTTCGCCGAAATGATGGAAGCGGGGGCCAAAGCGGGGGCCGATTTAGTGGTGATCGAAACCATGACCGACCTGTACGAGGCCAAGGCCGCCCTGCTGGCCGCCAAGGAAAAGACCGCCCTGCCCGTGTTCGTCACCATGAGCTTTGAAGCTTCCGGACGCACCTTCACAGGCTGCACGGCCGCTTCCATGGCCCATACCCTGACCGGGCTCGGGGCGGACGCCATCGGCGTGAACTGCTCCCTGGGCCCCAAAGAGCTGCTGCCCCTGGTGCGGGAGCTTCGCCGCCATACCGCCCTGCCTGTCATCGCCAAGCCCAACGCGGGCCTGCCCGACCCGGAGGACGGGCATTATGATCTGCCGCCGGAGGAATTCGCTTCCGCCATGGCCGATTTGATCCGGGCGGGGGCCGCCCTGGTGGGCGGCTGCTGCGGCACGGACGAACGGTATATCGCGGCCTTAAAGCGGGCGCTGCCCGAAAAGCCCCCGGTGATCGCCGTATCTCCCCCGCCCCTGATCTGCACCCCCACCGCCGCCGTTACCCTGAACGGGGTGCGGGTGATCGGCGAACGGGTGAACCCCACGGGAAAAAAGCGCTTCCAGCAGGCTCTGCTGGAAAATGATTTAGACTACATCGTGTCCGTGGCCGTGCAGGAAATGGACGCGGGCGCTGATATTTTGGACGTGAACGTGGGCTTTCCCGGCGTGGATGAAAAAACCATGCTGCCCCGGACGGTGAAAGCCATTCAGGCGGCGGTGGACCTGCCCCTGCAATTGGATTCGGTTGATCCCGCCGCCCTGGAAGCCGCCCTGCGGGTGTACAACGGCAAAGCCGCCGTGAACTCCGTCAGCGGCAAGGACGAATCCATGGACGCCATTCTGCCCATCGTGAAAAAGTACGGCGCGGCGGTGGTGGGCCTGACGCTGGACGCGGCGGGCCTGCCCGACACCGCCGAAAAGCGCTTCGCCATCGCGGAAAAAATCCTGAACCGGGCCTTGGCCTTCGGCATCCCCCGGCAGGACGTGTGGATCGACTGCCTGACCCTCACCGTGTCCGCCCAGCAGGATCAGGCGGAGGAAACCTTACAGGCCGTGCATCGGGTGCGCAGCCGGTTGGGCCTGCAAACCGTGCTGGGCGTCAGCAACATTTCCTTCGGCCTGCCCAACCGCCCCCTGATTACCCAGGCGTTCCTGCTCCGTGCCCTCCACGCCGGGCTGACCCTGCCCATCGTGAACCCCAACCAGCGGGAGATGATGGACGCGGTGGCCGCTTTCCGTGTGTTAAGCGGCGAGGATCAGCAATGCGCCGCCTATGTGGCCCGGTTCGCCCAGATCCAGCCGGAAGCCAGGGCCGCCGCTCCCTCCCCCGCGTCCATGACCCTGGAGGACGCCATTCTGCGGGGCCTGAAAGCCGAGGCGGCCAAGCTGGCAAAGGAGCTGCTGAACACGGAGGCGCCCCTGGCCCTGGTGGAGCAGCGGCTGATCCCCGCCCTGGATCGGGTGGGGCTGGACTATGAAAAGGGCGCGGTGTTCCTGCCCCAGCTTTTGTCCGCTGCCCAGGCAGCCCAAGCTGTTTTCGAGGAAATCAAAGAACGCCTGTCCCAGGAAGGCGCGGAGCAGGTGGTGAAAGGCAAGCTGATCCTTGCCACCGTGCAGGGCGATATTCACGACATCGGCAAAAACATCGTGAAAACCGTGCTGCAAAATTACGGCTACGCGGTGATCGACTTAGGCCGCGACGTGCCCCCGGAAACCATTGCGGAAACGGCGGCGAGCCAGGACATTCATTTGGTGGGCCTTTCCGCGCTCATGACCACCACCCTGCCCGCCATGGCGGAAACCGTTCGGCTGCTGAAGCAATTGCCGAACCCGCCCTTCGTGATGGTGGGCGGCGCGGTGGTCACCCCGGAATATGCCCAGGCCATCGGGGCCGACGGCTACGCCAAGGACGCCAGAGGCGCTGCTTCTATCGTGCGAAAAGCTTTCGGAGAGTGAAGAAGAATATGGGGTCTTCAGCCCCTGAAACCCTGCGGCTGAAGCACCTGACATTCGCCGAAAGAGAGCAATCTCTCCTGTGGAGAGCCGCGGCCTTTGAGGCTGCGGAGATTCTCCTCCCTGGTTCGGGGCAGGGGGGATGCACTCGGTTAACGGTAAAACTCAATGCACCTACGCTTACAATTCGCATTCATTGTATCATGGCACCATCCATTGTTGACATAATCCCATTGTCCTGCTCATCATAATAGAATTATGAAAGGGGCAGCATGAAGCAGATGAACGGGATGACTGTGTCGGAAAGCGTCGTACCGAAAAATTCTGCCATAAGCCCCCGGGAACATGAGATAGATCGCTGCCTGTAAGGTATACGGGACAGAAGCTGCCACAAGGGAGAATGAAATGAACATTTTGCATGTGAAATATGTCATCAGCATCGCGGAGAACGGCTCCATCAACAAGGCGGCGGAGGAGCTGCACGTGGCGCAGCCCAATTTGAGCCGGGTGGTCAAGGAAATGGAAGCTGATCTGGGCATCCAGTTCTTTCGCCGTTCCTCCAAGGGCATGATACTGACGCCGGACGGCGAGCTGTTCGTCAATCAGGCCCGGAAGATTCTGGAGCAGATCGACGAAATGGAAAGCCTGTACAAAGAGAAAAAGGCCGGCAAACGGCGCTTTTCCATTTCCGTGCCCAGGGCCAGCTATATTTCGGATGCTTTCGCCGCCTTCTCCAGGACGCTGGGAAAGGAAGATGTGGAGATTTTCTACCATGAAACCAACGCGCTGCAGGCGGTGAAGAACATCCTGGAGGTTGGATACAGTCTGGGCATCATCCGCTACGCTGCCGGTTATGATAAGTATTTTAAACAGATGCTGGAAGAAAAGGGACTGCGCGGCGAGCTGGTCGCCGAGTTCAAATATGTGCTGGTGATGCGGGAGGACTGTGCCCTGGCGGAAATGGAAACCATCCGTTTTTCGGATCTGCGGCAATTCATTCAGATCGCCCACGCTGATCCTTATGTGCCTTCCCTGCCGCTTTCCACCGTGAGAAACGAGGAACTGCCGCAAACGCCGCGGCGCATTTTCGTGTTTGAACGGGGAAGTCAATTTGATTTGCTGACCGAAAACCCGGAAACCTTTATGTGGGTGTCGCCGCTGCCGGAACGCCTCTTGCGGCAGCTGCATCTGGTGCAGCGGGAATGCGCGGAAAACCAGCGGCTGTACCGTGATGTGCTGATCCATCGGCAGGATTGCCAGCTGACGGAGCTGGACAAGCGTTTCATTACAGAGCTGACCCAATCCAAGCGCGCCTGCATCACAAGAAAAAAATAAAAAAATACGTTCCTTTGGGCTTTGCTGTCATTTCCGGCGGCAAAGCTTCTTTTTTTGCCATGAGGCCATCGCAAATGATAGATTGTGATATATCGCCTATACGGTTTTAGTAATTCGCAAAGGGCGGGCAATTCGATATAATATATATCGAAAGGAGGATGATCCTTTGCAGAACACTGTTTCCAAAGCGACATTGGGGCGATTGCCCATGTATTTGCAGTTTATCCGCGGGATGAGCGGGGAAAAGGTTTCCGCCACGCAGATTGCCAAGGGCCTGGGGCTGGGCGAGGTTCAGGTGCGCAAGGACCTGGCCAGCGTATGCGCGGCGGGGCTGCCCAAGGTGGGCTATCCTGTTGCGGCCCTTCGCCGGGATATGGAAAAGGCGCTGAAAACGAACGCCCCCACCTGCGCCATCGTTGTGGGCGCGGGCAAGCTGGGCTCCGCCCTGATGGAATACGACGGATTTAGGGAGTATGGAATGGAAATCATCGCCGCCTTTGACAAAAACGCGGCGGCCTCCCCCTTTGTTCACAGCCGCGTGCCGGTGTATCCCATGGATCAGCTGGCCGCCTTCTGCGCATCGCATCAGGTTCAGGCGGGTATCCTGACAGTGCCGGCGGCTTCGGCGCAGTCCGCCGCGGAGGAGATGGTCCGAAGCGGCCTGAAAGCGATCCTCAATTTCGCGCCATTTCCCATCAAAGTGCCGTCCGATGTGACGGTGCATCAGGAAAATATCGCATTATCCCTGGCTTATCTCCAGATGACAGCCAGCGAATCACGCAAACAGGAGAAGGAGGAACAGTATGGAACAAAAAGCATTTGACATGGTGGACAGCGTGGAAGCGCTGAAAGCGGCCATCGACCGAGTGCGCGCCGCGCAGCGGGTCTTCTCGGCCTACACCCAGGAGCAGGTGGATCGGATTTTCCTGGCCGCGGCCACGGCAGCCAACCAGGCCCGCATTCCCCTGGCCAAGCTGGCCGTGGAGGAAACCGGCATGGGCGTGGTGGAGGACAAGGTGATCAAGAATCATTACGCCAGCGAATACATTTACAATGCTTACCGGGACACCAAAACCTGCGGCGTGATCGAAGAAGACAAAGCATACGGCATGAAGAAAATCGCCGAGCCCATCGGCGTGGTGGCCGCGGTGATCCCCACCACCAACCCCACCTCCACCGCCATTTTCAAGGCGTTGATCTGCCTGAAAACCCGCAACGGCATCATTTTCAGCCCCCATCCCCGGGCAAAGAAAGCCACCATCGCCGCGGCGAAGGTGGTCTTGGATGCCGCTGTCAGGGCCGGCGCGCCGGAAGGCATCATCGGCTGGATCGACGTGCCTTCCCTGGAGATGACCAACACCCTGATGCGGGAAGCGGATATTATCCTGGCCACCGGCGGCCCCGGCATGGTGAAGGCCGCCTATTCCAGCGGCAAGCCCGCCCTGGGCGTGGGCGCGGGCAACGTGCCCGCCGTCATCGACGACAGCGCCAATCTGGTGCTGGCGGTCAATTCCATCATCCATTCCAAGACCTTCGACAACGGCATGATCTGCGCCTCCGAGCAGAGCGTGATCGTGCTGGACAGCATTTATGAAACCGTCAGGGAAGAATTCGCCGCCCGCGGCTGCTGGTTCCTGAAAGGCGCGGAGCTGGACAAGGTGCGCCGCACCATCCTGATCAACGGCGCTTTGAACGCCAAAATCGTGGGCCAGAGCGCCTGCAAAATCGCCGCGCTGGCGGGCGTCACCGTGCCGGAAGGAACTAAGGTNNNCCCGTGCTGGCGATGTACCGCGCCAAGGATCTGGAGGACGCTTTCAGCAAGGCGGAGCGGCTGATCGCCGACGGCGGCTACGGCCACACCGCGTCCCTGTATGCCGACACCCAAAAGAAGCCTGAGGTGCTGGACGCCTTCGCGGCCCGGATGAAGACCTGCCGCATCGTGGTGAACACGCCTTCCTCCCAGGGCGGTGTGGGCGTCAAGCACCTGCTGAACATCAAAACCGTGGCCGAAAGGAGAGAGAACATGCTGTGGTTCCGCGCGCCGGAAAAGGTGTATATCAAGAAGGGCTGCCTGCCGGTGGCGCTGGATGAATTGAAGCACGTGATGGGCAAACAGAAAGCCTTCATCGTGACCGATAATTTCCTTTATCACAACGGCAATACCAAGCCCATTACCGAAAAGCTGGATCAGCTGGGCATCCGGCATGCCACCTTCTTTGACGTGGCGCCCGATCCCACCCTTGCCTGCGCCAAGGCCGGCTCAGAGCAGATGCGCCTGTTCCAGCCCGACGTGATCATCGCCCTGGGCGGCGGCAGCGCTATGGACGCGGCCAAAATCATGTGGGTGCTGTACGAGCATCCCGAAGTGGATTTCCAGGATATGGCCATGCGCTTCATGGACATCCGCAAGCGCGTGTACACCTTCCCGAAGATGGGCGAAAAGGCGTACTTCATCGCCATTCCCACCTCCGCCGGTACGGGCAGCGAGGTGACGCCCTTCGCCGTCATCACCGATGAACAGACCGGCGTGAAATATCCTCTGGCCGATTACGCGTTGCTGCCCAACATGGCGATCATCGACACGGACTTCCACATGACCGCCCCCAAGGGCCTCACCGCGGCCAGCGGCATCGACGCCGTGACCCACGCCCTGGAAGCCTACGCCTCCATGATGGCCACGGATTACACCGACGGTTTGGCCATCAAGGCCCTGCAAACCATTTTTGAATACCTGCCCCGGGCCTATGACAACGGCCTGACCGACGTAGAAGCCCGGGAAAAGATGGCCAACGCCGCCACCATGGCCGGCATGGCCTTCGCCAACGCCTTCCTGGGCGTGTGCCATTCCATGGCCCATAAGCTGGGCGCGTTCCATCACATCGCCCACGGCGTGGCCAACGCGCTGATGATCGAAGAGGTGCTGCGCTTCAACGCCGCCGAGGCGCCCGCCAAGATGGGCACCTTCCCCCAGTACGACCATCCCCACACCCTGCGCCGCTATGCCGAAGTGGCGGAAGCGCTGGGCGTAAAGGGCGGCAGCGACCGGGACAAGCTGGAAGGCCTCATCAAGCTCATCAACGACCTGAAAGCCTATGTGGGCATCAAGCCCACCATCCGGGATTACGCGGCGGATGAACAGGACTTCCTGAACCGCCTGGACGACATGGTGGAGCAGGCTTTCGACGACCAGTGCACCGGCGCCAACCCGCGCTATCCGCTCATGAGCGAGATCAAACAGATGTATCTGAACGCCTATTACGGCGAAAAGCATTTTACTGAAACGCCCAAGCCCACGGCGGACGACCTGGGAGAATTGCAGGACGACGCCGTGAAGAAGGCTTACCGCACCGGACGGAAAAAGTGAGAAGGAGGAGAAGAACATGAATTTGGATCGCGTCATTGCCGTGCGCAACGCCAAAACCATTTACCGGGACGGCGACCAGTGCGTGAAGGTGTTCAACGAAAACTATTCCAAAGCGGACATCCTCAACGAAGCGCTGAATCAGGCGCGCATCGAGGAAACCGGGCTGCATATTCCCAAGGTTTTGGGCGTCACCATGATCGAGGGCAAATGGGCCATTCTCTCCGAGTTCATTCCGGGCAAAACTTTGTCCCAGCTGATGAAGGAAGATCCGGACAATAAGTCGAAATATTTAAATCAGTTCGTGGATATCCAGATGGAGGTGCAGAGCAAAACCTGCCCCCTTCTGAACCGGCTCAAGGACAAGATGAGCCGCAAGATCAGCCAGGCCGATCTGGACGCCACCACACGCTACGATCTTCATACCCGTCTGGAAGGCATGCCCACCCACAATAAGGTGTGCCACGGCGATTTCTGGCCTTCCAACATCATCATCAGCGAGGACGGCACGCCCTATATCATCGACTGGAGCCA
>CACWWM010000131.1 GCA_902764565.1 uncultured Eubacteriales bacterium | reverse complement strand
TTCCGGTTCGGGAGTGGGCTGTTGCAAGGGAGCGGTTTCCTGCACAGGGGCGGTTTCCTGGACAGGGACGGTTTCCTGGACAGGGGCCGGGCTGCTCTCCGGGACATCGAGCTTGCCACCGCAGCTTTGGCAGAATTTATTTCCATCGGGAACGTTAGAACCGCAAAATGGGCAAATCATACCGATTCCTTTCACTTGATACCTTAGTAAAGTGTAGTTCACCCGATGATAAAGCCTGTTCGAAAGCGAGTATTGTCATTGACTATCCGTCAATGACAACGCGTTCAAAACGAGGTAAATACTGTCTTTTCGCATGCGGTATCATATGCGAGAACGCTTTCATTAACGAATCACGAAACACAGCAGGAAGGCGCAATGGATCAAGGTCAGCTCATACTCGACCGCTATGAACCGCTGGGCACGGCCGGTGCCGGTGAATCCGCGGAATTACAAGAATTACAAGCGGGACGATATTCTGGTGTCTCTGGCCGGGGTGACCATGAATTTCTGCCTGTTTTTCGTGACCATGCTGCTGCTGACCGGCATCAACCAGCTTTTGTGGAAGCCGGAGCTGTGGACGCTGGGCAGCCTGACCACGCCCCAAGAATTTTTGAGCTTTCAGGGCATGAATTTTTATTCCGTACTGGGCGGTGAAAACTATGTGATTGTGGAAAACGCCGCCCAGTACGTCCGCGGCGTGGAAGGCAGTTCCATCTATTTAAGCCCGCTGACTCCCGCTCAGCTTCGGAATATGAGCATCGTATTCGACAGCACGGGCGCGTATTATTTCGCGGTGGACGGCCTGGCCGATTACCTGCGCACCCCCTGGCTGATTTACGTGCAAAGGTTCCTGATGTTCTTCGCCCGAATCAACCTGAGCTTAGCCGTTTTCAACCTGATCCCCATTCCGCCGCTGGACGGCTATCATGTGGTGAACGACATTTTCCTCCGGGGCAGGCTGCATATTCCGGCCAAGGTGATCAACGTGCTGATGATCGGCATGCTGGCTCTGTTCTATTTCACCAACGTTTTCTCCACTGCCATCAGCACGGCGGTTTCCTTCATACAGGACGGCGTGCTGAACGCCATCCTGTGGATATTTGGACTTGGCGGATAAAAAAACAGGAAAGAATCCACCAAACTTCCCTATGCTTTTCTTGGAAGGGGGTCTGGGGGAAGACATTCTTTGGGCCCCAAAGAATGTCTTCCCCCAGTAACAACAACGAATGGCACTTACACTGCATTTAAGCCAGTTTGACGGGCCGCTGGACATGCTGCTGTTCCTGATCGGCAAGGCGAAAATCGACATCAAGGACATTTTCGTGTCCGAAGTGACGGATCAGTACATCCAATCGGTGCAGAACGCGCCGGATCTGGACATGGACGACGCCAGCGCCTTTATTTCCATGGCGGCCACGCTGCTGGAAATCAAAAGCCGGGCGCTGCTGCCCAAGCCGCCCAGGGAGGACGAAGAAGACCCGGAGCAGGCCCTGATCCGTCAATTGGAGGAATACCAGCGGTTCAAGGAAATCGCCCAGAACATGCAGGGGTTTGAAAAAGCGGCGGCGCAGATGTTTGAAAAGCTGCCGGAGGAATATCCCCTGCCCCCGCCCACGCTGGAGCTGAAAAACCTGACCATGGAAGGGCTGCTGGCGGCTTTCGCCCGGGTGATGGCCCGGGTGAAGGACGAGGACGAGGAGCCCATTCAGACCGCCCGGCGCATCGTGCGGGACGAATACACCGTGCCCCGGTGCACGGCGCACATCCTGAAACGGCTGAAAAAAGGCCCTGTGCGTTTTGAGGAGCTGTTTTCGCCTGAACCCTCGCGGGACGAGGTGGTGACGCTGTTCTTAGCCCTGCTGGAATTGCTTCGCCTGGGCCGGGCGGCGGTCATGCAGGAGGGCGTGTTCGGGGATATGGTATTGGAAGCCCGGCAGGGAGAACCCACGGAGGGAGAATTGCAGATTGATGGATATACCTGAACTGGCCCATGTGATCGAGGCCATTCTGTTTGTGGCCGGGGAACCGGTGAACGTGCGGGAAATCCAGCGCGCATTGGACGTGACCGAGGACGAAACCCGACAGGCCATCGACGCCCTGGACAGCGATTACAGCTACCACCGCCGGGGCATCACCTTAAAGCGCTTCGGCCAGCACCAGAAGCAGAGCCTTTCCCAGTCCGCCCTGGAAACGCTGGCCGTGGTGGCCTACAAGCAGCCCGTCACCCGCCTGGAAATCGAAGCCGTGCGCGGGGTCAAGTGCGATTATTCCGTGCAGAGCTTAGTCAATAAGGGCCTGATCGAGGAAGTGGGCCGCAAGGAAGCCCTGGGCCGCCCCATCCTGTATGGCACCACGGACAAGTTCCTGTCCCATTTCGGTCTGTCCTCCCTGGATCAGCTTCCCGCCCCGCCGGAGCCGAAAGAACGACGAAGCGGCGGAAAACGACCCGCTGGTGCCTTAACCCGGATAAACCAGAGAAGTTTTCTGGGGGAAACCATTCTTTGGAGGCCAAAGAACGGTTTCCCCCAGACCCCCTTCCAAGAAAACCACAGGGGGCTGCGATCTTGCAAAAGCTCAAGCCTAAGGAGGGAGCAGGATGGACTATATCAAAGAAATCCGGCCGCTGGTAGGGCACAGAAAAATCATCCTGACCGCCGCCGGGGCCATTATCACCAGGAATAATCAAATCCTTTTGCAGCGCCGCAGCGATAACGGCAACTGGAGCCTGGTCGGCGGGCTGATGGAATTGGACGAAACCTTTGCCGAAACGGCGATCCGCGAGGTGCGGGAAGAAACCGGGCTGGAAGTGAAGCTGGATTATCTGGTGGGCGTATATCACAACCGTCACGCCCAATGGCCCAACGGGGACAAGGCCCACGTGGTCTGCGCCGTGTACAAGGCCAGCATCCTTTCCGGGGAGCCCCGGATCGACGATGAATCGCTGGAGCTTCGTTTTTTCAGCAAAGAGGATCTGCCCGAGCTGCCCTCCGAGGACTATCGGGAAGCGCTGCGGGATTATTTTCAGGGCATAAGAAACCGGGTACTGTAAAGGAGAAGCGCATGACAGGTTCGCATATTCATCACCCCATGCTTGACGCGACGGTGAATTACCGGCTGGCCCACATCCGTTTGGTGTGCAAAGGGTGCGGGGCGTCGTGGAAGCTGAAACCCCCGTATGCCGCATTGGTGACCGGGTGCCGGTTCCTGTGCTATTTTTTGTGGGCGGCGGCCGCCCTGTGGATGGTGAACGAGCGGGTGGCGTTTTTCATTCTCTGCCTCGTGCTGTCCGTTCTCCTTCTGCTGCTGCCGGGCAAGCTGCTGACGGCCCAAATTGAAAAAACGAAGGATTACGCCCGGTATTTTGCGGGCTACGATGCGTCTGCTGAAGAATAAAAGGATTGGAGTTGGATGGAATGAAGCGCGTGATCTGGATCGTACTGGACAGCGTAGGGGCGGGCTATCTGCCTGACGCGGCGGACTTTGGCGACGAGGGGGCCAACACCCTTGGGCACATCGCTGAAAAGATGGATTTGAAAATTCCCAACATGCTTTCCATGGGCCTGGGCCAGCTGCCGGGGCTGAACCTGCCCCCCGCCTATGGCAGCGGGGCCTATGGCCGGGCGCTGGAAAAGTCCGCGGGCAAGGACACCACCACCGGCCACTGGGAAATGGCGGGCGTTACCGTGGAGCAGCCCTTCCCCCTGTACCCGGACGGCTTCCCTAAGGATGTGATCGACGCCTTTGAAGCGGCCATCGGCACCAAGACCCTGGGCAACAAGCCCGCCTCCGGCACCGTGATTTTGGACGAGCTGGGCGAAGAACATATGCGCACCGGCTATCCCATCGTGTACACCTCCGGGGACAGCGTGTTCCAGATCGCCGCCCACGAGGATCTGTACCCCCTGCCCAAGCTGTACGAAATGTGCGAAATCGCCCGGAAGCAATTGCAGGGCAGGCACGGCGTGGGCCGCGTGATCGCCCGGCCCTTCGTCGGCACCGGCAAGGGCCACTTCACCCGCACCGGCGGACGGCGGGACTATTCCCTGCCGCCCATCGCGCCCACCGTGCTGGACGTGCTCAAAAAAGCGGGCTATGAAACCCTGGGCGTGGGCAAGATCGAGGATATTTTCGCCCACCAGGGCCTGACCCAAAGCAACCACGCCGCCGGGAACCCCGCCTGCATCGAAGCCGCCCTGGAATACATGGACAAAGATTTTGACGGCGTGCTGTTCGTCAATTTGGTGGACACCGATTCCATTTACGGCCACCGCCGGGACGTGGAGGGCTACGGCAAAGCCCTGGAATACTTCGACGAAAAGCTGCCGGAGATCCAAAGCAAAATGGGCGACGACGATCTGCTGATCATCACCGCCGACCACGGCTGCGACCCCACCTACAAGGGCACCGACCACACCCGGGAATACGCGCCCCTGCTGATCTGGAAAAAGAACCTGCAGGGCCAGCACCCCATCGGCACCCGGGAAACCTTCGCCGACACCGCCGCCACCATCTGCGAGTATTTCGGCCTGCCGGAACGCTTCGGCGCGAAGTCCTATTTAAAGGAAATCGACGCGGGCTGCGAGGAAGAAATGCGGCGCATCCAGCGGGCGGCGGACGCCATCGAACAGGCGCTTGGCCGGGCGGACATCGCCGTGGTGCTGGGCAGCGGCTTAGGCGATTTCGGCAACGACCTGGAAAACCCCAAAGAAATCAGCTACGCCGATATTCCCGGTTTCCCCCGGGCCACCGTACAGGGCCACGCGGGCAAATTCATCGCAGGCACCTTAGCGGGCAAAAAAGTGCTGATGATGAGCGGCCGCTTCCACTGCTACGAGGGCCATCCCCTGGAAGACGTGGTGCTGCCCGTTCGGGTGATGGCGCGGCTTGGCGTGAAAACCCTGATCCTCACCAACGCGGCGGGGGGCGTGAACATTGATTTCCGGCCCGGCGTGCTGATGCTGATTTCCGATTTCATCAACATGACCGGCAAAAATCCCCTGATCGGCCCCAATTTCGACGCGTTCGGCCCCCGCTTCCCCGATATGACCGACGCTTACGACCGGACGCTCCGGGAGCTGACCATGCACGCCGCCCGTCAATTGGATATCGACCTGCGCCGGGGCGTGTACTGCTGGATGAACGGCCCCACCTACGAAACCCCGGCAGAGGTGCGCATGGCCCGCGTTTTGGGCGCGGACGCCGTGGGCATGTCCACCGTGCCGGAAACCATCGTGGCGCGGCATTGCGGCATCAAGGTGCTGGGCATCAGCTGCATCACCAACATGGCCGCCGGCGTGCTTCGTGAACCCATCAACCATGAGGAAGTCATGGCCATGGGCCGCCACGTGCGGAGCGAATTTGCCGCGCTGCTCACCGAAACGATCAGAAAATTATAAAAGCATGACGGATTAATAATGCCCCGTGACAGATTTCATTGCCCCGGAAACGGATTCCGGGGCAATGCTTTACAAATACAGGAAAGTATTGTATAGTATAATTGGTTGCGGCCCGGACACCTTTATACAAAGCGCGGAGGTGCTGCCCGATGGAAAAGAACACCTACATCCCAGCCGAACGGCAGAAGAAAATCATGGAATACATTGAAGCCAACACCAGCGCCCAAATCCATGAGCTGGCGGCCAGGTTTCATGTATCCGAAGCCACTGTACGCCGTGATTTGGACGACCTGGATCAGCAAGGGGCCCTGCGCCGCACCCATGGCGGCGCCATCAAGGTGGACCGCAGCACGTCATACGAATCCATGTACTCCGAAAAGATCAGCCAAATGCTGGATGAAAAGCACCATATCGCCGAAGCGGCGGCCAAATTGGTGCATCCCGGCGACACGGTGATGATCGATTCCGGCACCACCACCTTCTATATCGCTCAGGCCCTGTGTCCCCTTGAAAACATCACCATCATCACCAACGATCTGTACATCGCTTACCAAACACCCCTGCACCCCTCCAGCACCCTGATCGTCACCGGCGGCACCCGCCGTCAAGGCAGGCAGGAGCTGGTGGGCACCGTGACGGAAGGCTTCATCCGGGACACCCACGTGGACGTGGCCTTCATCGGCGTGGACGGCATCGACCTGACCGGCGGCGCCACCAACGCCAATTTTGCCGAGGTGGGCGTGAAGCGCCTGATGCTCCGCAGCGCCGCCCGGAGCGTGATCGCGGCGGATCATACCAAGTTTGGCCGCGTGGCCCTGGCCCGTATCTGCGATTTGACCGACGCGGGCATGATCCTGACCGATTCAGGCCTGGATAACGATATGGTCACGCGCCTTAAAAAATTGGGCGTTCAGTTGGAGCTTGTATAAACCGATCATCTTAAACGCGGGCCCCCGAAAACGGCGGGCCCGCGTTTTGAATGTGCGCCGTCAGACGCTTCTGTGCCTTCTGTTTTTGACCTTGTACCGATACATTCTTTCGTCCGCCTCGCTTAAAGCGCTGTCAAGGCTGATTTGGCTGTAATCGGAAAACACGGCGCAGCCGATGCTGGCGGAAATGGTATACGGCTTGGCGGCGCGCCTGGACGCCGTTTCAACGGCTTGAGAAAACGCCTTGGCCCGCTCCGCCACGTCCTCGTTTTCATAGGAACCGATGCCGATCAGGAAGAATTCGTCCCCGCCGCTGCGAACGCAGATTTCCTTGTTTTTCATAACGGACATCAGGGCCGCGCACACGGTTCTAATGCCAAAGTCTCCTTCGCCATGGCCAAACGTGTCGTTCACGTATTTCAGCCCGTCCATATCCACAACCCCTACAAACAGGGCATCCCCTTCGCGGGCTTCGGAAACCATGTGCCTGTACATCCCGTACATGCCCCTCCGGTTATAGGCGCCCGTCATCGGATCGCGCACCGAGAGCGTCTGCAAGCGTTCCTTCGACCGCGTCATTTCCAGCGCGTTGTTCAGATACCGCAGCCAGTTCCGATACACTACGTTGACCGCCGAATCGCCGCAAAGCTCCCTTTGCAGAATCACAAATCCCAGCAGCGCGCCGTCAAAATGCACCGGGGAAAAATACCAGACGGAGGGCTTTTCATCCGCTTCCGCCAATTTGGGCAGCATATCCTCCGTTCGGAAGGATACGGCGCTTTCCTTTCCATAAAACACCGCGCCGCCCGCTCTGGAGCTGGCGACGTACACCCGCATATTTTCGGGATAGCCCTCATACATCTCGTCGTCCATGTCCAGCCAGTTTTCCTTCAGGCACAGGAAAAAGTTCCGGTAGGGCTTCAGCAGATCCGCATAGGCGCAGATGTTCCGAAAGCATTCCTCCGAAGTTTTTGAAGCGGTAAAGCCCTCCATCGCGTAGCTTTCCATGAAAGCCCCAAGCCCCACCCGCTCGTTCAGTTCTTCATCCGCACGGTTGTAGCTGCTGATATACAGGGAGTCCCGGAAGCGCTTGATGGCGTAAACCGGGTCCGTCTGGCAGCCGCAGCTCGCGCCCGCGTGAAAGCGCGTGGAAACGTCGCGCCGGAAAGGAATCAGTTCCGCTTCCGGTTCCATAACGCGCCGCAGATCATCCACCGCGTTGGCGCCCATCTCCATGGCAGCCGGTTCATAGGAAGCGATGGTCGTGGGATTGGTGGCGCTTTCATCCGAAGCGTCAAAGCCAATGACCAGCACGTCCTCCGGAACGCGGATGCCCAATTTGATCAGCCGATCGACCAGACCAATCGCCATGCAGTCGCTGGCGCAAACGACCGCGTCCGGACGCGGGATTTCGTTTGCGGCGATTCTTTTCGCCAGCGCGTCGCCGCTGAAATAGTAAAAATCTCCGTACACGATGTGCTCCGGCAAAACGTCAAGCCCGTGCTTCCTGATCTCGTCGAGGTAGAGCGCAAGCCGCGCCTCCGCGATTTCATTGCCCCGATTGCCGGTCAGAATGCATATCCTTTTTCTGCCGTGGCCTTCGATGACATGTCGGCATTGCTCCCGGTGCGTTTCTTCGTCGTTGCTCCGGATCAGCCGCATGCCTTCCAGGGGGAGCTCAAGGGCGCATTTGGGCAGCTGCCCGCAGCGGGAAAGCCGCGAAAGCAGCCTTTGAAGTATCCTGTTATCCTGATCGCCCATGAGAGAAACGCTGTCCAGAATCACGCCATCGAGCTTTTCAAAATTTGCCAGTTCAAAAATGTTGGCTTCCCCCCGCACATAATTGGTATGCGGAAAGGAAAAATGAACGCTGGAAGCGAAGACGAACAAATCGTAATCATATTTTTCACATTGGCCCATAACGCCTTCCAGGATCCTTCTCACATGCGTGGTCTCCGGATACGCGGTAAACAATCCGATTCTTTTGCGTCCTCCCACCTTTTACACCTCCGGCATCGAATCGTCCAAATTTTATCCATTTTTTCCATTATATCATATTCTTTTTTCTCCGTAAATGAAAAATGTGAAAGATTTACGCACAAAAATACCCGAAACCGTTACGGTTTCGGGATTTTTGGTGCACCAACCGAATTCATATCCGAACCAGAGCCCCTGTTTTCAATGGCTTCCTGAAGATCGTCAAAGGTGATTGTGGTCGTTCCTTCGTGGAAGTTCAGCCCTAACATCAGCTTGTCATCATAGAGCTGAGAAAGTGTGCTGCTCATGCCGTGATATCTCAGACCGCCTGCGTGGTTAGCAGAGGGGATGAAGCCGCTGCCCAGTGTGTACATCTTCGCCAGAGGGCAAACCATACCGGTATCGCAGAAGTCATAAGCGTA
>CACWWM010000130.1:591-11296 GCA_902764565.1 uncultured Eubacteriales bacterium | reverse complement strand
TTCCTGGGGCTTGGCCGTCAGCGGCAGGGCGATATAGGGCCGGAACACGCCCACCAGACATGCGCTGGGCAGGGGATCGGTAAAGTAAACGGGCACGGGCTTTACCTTCCGTTCCGCGCACAGGGCTTCATACTGCTCCTTGAGCTTGCCGCTGATTTCCTCGATGCGGCCGGAGCGCAGATACCAGCGGAAGCGCATGTTGGAAAAGGCGAACCACAGCAGCACGGCGGCGACGCCCAGCAGATACACCTGGGCCAGGGAGATCGAAACGGTAGCGTACTCGATGCCTGTTGCTAGGTCTTCCACCCGGTTGCCCAGGGGAATGCGGTTGGCGCTCCACAGGCTTTGCGCCAGATCGTTCAGCGCGTCCTGAACACGGACCTTTACCTGCCCGGCAATGGGCCGGATGGCGGTGTCCTGCGCGAAGGGAGAACGAATGAACGCAATCCAGGGATTGGGCAGGGTAACGGGCAAAAGAAGCCTTGCCGCCACCAACAGCCAGCCAAAGCAGATGGCGCTGTTGCCCATCTGCCGCCGCAGAAATTTCCGCAGCACCATCATGAGCACAATGGCGATGCTGGCCATGATGTTGGCCTCGATGAGAAAATTATAGATCAATGCGGTACGCATGGTCTTTCCTCCTGTAAATCAATTGCGGTTGTTTTACTTACCGGCGTTCTTTTTCACTTCGTCCAAAATCTCCTGAATTTCCTCCACCGTCAAATCGCCGGAGGAAACCAGATGGTTGACCAGCAGGGAAGCCTTGCCCTTGAAGATATGGGAGAGGAATTTCCTGGTCTGCTCGGTAGAAGCCTCGTCCTTTCCCACGGCTGGGGTGTAGGTCTTCTGGGGCCCGGATTCGTCTACCTTTACCGTGCCTTTTTCCTCCATGCGCTTGAGCAGGGAAATCACCGTGTGCCGCGTCCAGCCCATGGTGGGCTCCAGGGTTTTCATGATCTCGCTCATGGTGCGGGGCGATGCGTCCCACAGCACCTCAAGGATTTTCCATTCCGCGTCTGTACATTGAATTGGCATAGCCACGAACCTCCTTTTATAGGGTAAACAGCTGCTTACTCTGTGAGTATACATGTGTCTACTCTATCTGTCAATAGGGCGATCGCATTTGTTACAATTCGGGACAGGTTTTTTTCTTAACGAGAATAAAAATGCCTTGTTTTGCGATTCATCTTTATGGCTTTCTCGGAAGGGGGCGCGGGGGAAACCACTCTTTGGCCCCAAAGAGTGGTTTCTCCCGTAATTTTTGCATAAAATGTCCCCTTTCCGCGCATGCTTCCCCTATACGGGAGGTGGAAACCATGAATCATGGAACCTGGGACAAGATCCGCGTGGTGCAGTACGGCTGCGGCAAAATGGGGCGGATCATCATGCGCTACCTGATGGAGAAAGGCGCGGAGGTGGTGGGCGCTATCGACGTGGACGAAAACCTGATCGACAAAGACATCGGCGAAATCTGCGGCTTAGGCCGGCATACCGGCGTGAAAATCATGCGGGATAACGATACCGTGCTGGACAATTGCAGCGCCGATATCGCCGTGCTGACCCTGCAGAGCTTCCTGCCCGACATGCACAAGCCCATTCTGGACTGCGTGACCCGGGGCATCAACGTGATCACCACGGCGGAAGAGGCCCTGTACCCCTGGACGACCTCGCCCGCCATCACCAACCAGCTGGACGCCCTGGCCCGCCGCATGGGCTGCACCATTGTGGGCAGCGGCATGCAGGATGTGTTCTGGGTCAATTTCCCCGCCTGCATCGCGGGCGGCGTGCACCGCATTTCCGAAATCGACGGCGCGGTGAGTTACGACGTGGAAGATTACGGAATTGCCCTGGCCAAAGCCCACGGCGTGGGCCTGACGGCGGAGGAATTTGAACGGGACATCGCCCACAGCGTTTCCCTGCCCGCCTATGTGTGGAACAGCAACGAAGCCCTGTGCATGAAGCTGGGCCTGAGCATCGAGCAGACCAAGCAGAAGGCCGTTCCGGTCTTTGCCGACCACGACGTGCACAGCGACACCATGGGCGGAACCATCGAAAAGGGCCGCGCTATCGGCATGAGCGCCGTCGTCACCACCGTGACCCATCAGGGCATTGTGGTGGAAACCCAGTGCATCGGCAAGGTCTACGAGCAGGGGGAAGGCGACCTGTGCGAGTTTACCATCCGCGGCGAGCCGGACACCCATTTTTCTGTTCTGAAACCCGATACCGTGGCCCACACCTGCGCCACGATCGTGAACCGCATCCCCGACGTGCTGGCCGCCCCCGCAGGCTATGTGACCATGGACAAGCTGCCCTACGCCCGGTATCTGCCCTATCCCATGTTCGTGGATGTGGGGTGAAAATTCTGGGGGAAACCTCTCTTTTGAGTCAAAAGAGAGGTTTCCCCCAGACCCCCTTCCGAGAAAACCCAAAAGGGGACGATTATAAAACGATATCCTGCTTTGCAAGGTGAAAGGATGGCCGTGACGGGATATGACTGATAGTTTGAAACGGTAAATCAGCGATTGACAAACCCCGGAGAATCCTGCTAAAATAAGTGGTAACAATTTCTTGTTACCATGATTACAATATTGAGAGGGAAGGATTCTCCATGAGCATGACTTATCCCATGACCATTGCGGGCCTCAAGCGTGAACTGCCTCTGTGCCGGGTGACGGACGATTTGTACATCGGCGCGTTCGTGATTTTCGGCGACGTGGAACTGACCGTGGCCTGCGCCCGGGAGCTGCTGAAAAAAGCGCCGGAATACGACGTTCTGATTACCGCAGAAAGCAAGGGCATTCCCCTGGGCTATGAAATGGCCCGCCAGGCGGGCACCAACCGCTATCTGCTGGCCCGGAAAGCCCCCAAGCTGTATATGAAAAACGTGTTCTCCGTGAAGGTGAATTCCATCACCACCGACCACGAACAGACCCTGTGCCTGGACGGCGACGACGCGGAATACATGAAGGGCAAGCGCGTGCTCATCGTGGACGACGTGATTTCCACCGGTGAAAGCCTGCGGGCCATCGAAGAACTGGTGGAGCAGGCGGGCGGCAACATCGTGGGCAGAATGGCCATCTTAGCCGAGGGCGACGCCACCGAGCGGGATGATATCATTTACCTGGAAAAGCTGCCCCTGTTCAACGCCGACGGAACGGTGAAGGGATAAGCAAAGCAAAAACGGCCGCCCTTTGATCGGGGAGGCCGTTCTTTCTTTATCCAAAATAGTCTGAATCAATGCGCTTTACACTGTATGTTTTCTGGGTAGACACGCCAACCTCGTGCTCAATCATTAGTTCGGTTAGTTTTTTTCCATCAATAAGAATAATGTGCTGTGCGTCGGCAAACTCTTTCGCACCTTGGGAAAACTTTGCAGTAGTGATAAACAGCCCTTTTTCCACTTTAGGCGGTCCCATCATAGCACCGGCGAATTTGTGGATTTCAGGCCGCGTGATCACCGTGTCCGGATCCCAGCGCTTTGCTTGAATATAAATTAAATTGAATCCGAGACGGTCTTCGTGAATGATGCCGTCGATTCCGTTGTCGTTGCTCGCTCTTGTGACGAAACCCTTTCCATATCCCATGGCCTGCATTAAGTCGACTACAAGGTTTTCAAAGAAGCCATATGATTGATTCATGATTTCCGACAGCAAATCATCGGACAATTGATGATTGATCGTTTGAAAAACGCGTTCCAGCGTTTCCTGAGGCGTTTCGGTTTCGTTTTCAATGGGCGTTTGGGCGGTTGGCGCATCCGGTGTGCTTCTGTAATTGATAAAATCTGCAAAAGAAGCATATCTTGCAGCCAGCAATTCATTCGTGATCGGAACGCCCTCTGCCAAGAGATGCTTTCCTTCTTCTGAAATTTGAAAATGGGCTTTTTTCTCAGAAATCAATAAGCCTGCTTTTTTCAGGTACGTCCTGGCCCAGCCCAAGCGGTTATCGATCAAGGTTTGCTTATTGCTCTGGATACGTTCGGAAAGCTCGTCCTCTGTTAATTGCAATGCGTCAGCCACGGTTTCCTTTATTTCTTTCAGCGTATGAACCTTTCCGTCAGCAAGCGCCCGCAGGAAGGGAATGTATAATTCGTTGTACTTCGGAACAGCCAAGAAAACACCTCATTTACGCTTTGCTCGCGAAATATTTTTATGCAGATTTGGGTTTCGCCAATTCTTCGACGAAGGCCAAGGGTAATTGCAGCGTTCGTGCAATTTGTGCAAGGGTCAGTTCCCCAAGCGCGATTTCTTTTTTTGCCAGTGCAATTTTTTCCTCTTTGATTCTGCTTTCCATGAGATTTTCCATGATTTCACACATTTCTTTGCGGCCTCCTTCCGTTTCCTTGAGATATTTTACGCGATCTTTAAGTAAAGGATTCAAGATTTCATCCGCATTGACACAGAAGAAATCGTGCATCAATTTTCCAATGGGCGTATCCGTGTTCCGGAATTGTCCGTTCACATAGACGATAAAACCGCCGTCGCCCAGGGGAGCATTGTCCAGTTCGTCAATTTTGTTGCAGGCGTGATATGCGGGCAGCTCTTTGCCGAACATATCATCCTCAGTAATGAAGATCGTATAGCGGTCAGGAAGGTTTTGATGGGGTTCCCCTTTTTTCAGCAGCGTCACATCCACCATTGCGCCGTTGAATCGAGCTCTCTGTACCGATGCGCCAGATAATACCCGCTGGACTTCCACATTGTATGCCTTGCCGCGGTGATCTCTTGCCAGAATGTCCAGCTTCACTTCGTGGCCGTAGATGTTGGATATAGAGAACTGCGATTTCGAGGATTCCACCTGAATGTTGTCCTGGTTCAGCACAACCCGAAGCAGCAGCTCTGTTTCCGCAATCCGACCGTCAAACACGGCGGACATGAAGGTATCATCAAACATCCGGAACGCCGCAATCGCCTGCAAATCCTTTTCATGCTGCGTGGCCTCGGACACGGTATTGCCCCCTTTTGCATCAATCAGATGTCCCGTTTTTATTATACAACGAATTGGCCTGATTCGCAACTAAAAAGCGGAAGGAACGCATGCGCGTATTCTTCCGCTTTTAAAATTCATGCAGCTTTATTACAGCGCCGCGATCACCGCATCCCCGAACTGGGCGCAGGACGCGCCTTCCCTGGTGCCGGTGATGGGGGCGGTTCGGTTGGCGGTTTCGATGGCGGCGGTCAGCTTCGCAGCCTTGTCCGGCATGCCGATGTGCTGCAGCAGCATCACGGCGGCGCGGAGGATGCTTTCCGGGTTGGCGTAATCGCCCATGCCCCGGGCGATCATGCGGGGGGCGGAGCCGTGGATAGCCTCGAACATGGCGCAGGTATCGCCGATGTTGGCGCTGCCCGCGGTGCCCACGCCGCCCTGAATCTGGGCCGCCTCGTCGGTGATGATATCGCCGTACAGGTTGGGCATCACGAACACCTGCAATTGACTGCGCATGTTGGCTTTCAGCAGGTTGGCGCTCATAATGTCGATAAAATATTCGTCGGCCTGGATTTCGGGGTATTCGGCGGCGATTTCCCGGCATAGGATGGAGAACATGCCGTCGGTCTTTTTCATGATATTGGATTTGGTCACGATGGCCACGTGGGTTTTGCCGTTCTTCCGGGCAAATTCAAAGGCGGCCCGGGCGATGCGGCGGGTGCCCGCCACGGTGGTCACTTTAAAGTCCATGGTCAGCAGACCGGGGATTTCAATGCCCTTGCTGCCCAGGGTGTATTCGCCCTCGGTGTTTTCCCGGAAGAACATCCAGTCGATGCCTTCTTCGGGCACGCACACGGGGCGCACATTGGCGTACAGGTCCAGCTCCCGGCGCAGGGCCACATTGGCGCTTTCCAGCTGCTCGCCGCCGGAGGGGGTGGTGGTGGGGCCCTTCAAGAGCACGTCGCAGGCCTTGATTTCGGCCAGCACGTCGTCCGGCACGGCCTTGCCCACGGCCAGGCGGTTTTCGATGGTCAGGCCCTCGATGGTGCGCAGCTCGATGGTTCCGGCCTTGATCTCGTCGGCAAGCAGCGCTTCCAGCGCCCGCTGAGCCTGTGCGGTGATGATGGGGCCGATGCCGTCGCCGCCGACCACGCCGATGACGGTTTTTTCTTTCTTTGCGGGGGCGGGGACGTTGTTCATTTTTTCCGCCCGGTCGATCTGGGACAGGAGCAGATCGCGATAATGGGCGACTGCTTTTTCTACGGCTTCCTGGTACATAGCTGTATTTGCCTCCTCGGTGTTAATGAAATCAGGATGGGTCAAGAGGGGATGTCCCTTTTCAGGATGCTGTCCCGCGCGTTCTGCACATGGCCCTTTTCAGGATGCTGTCCCGCGCGTTCTGCACATGGCAAATGGTCAGCGATTCCGCCCGGGGGCCGTCGTGGGCGGCGATGGCTTCATAAATGGCCCGATGCTCTTCCAGGGATTTTTGCGCCCGGCTCTGGGCCGAAACGGATACCCGGCGGTATTTCAGCAGCTTGCGGTGCAGGGGCTCCAGAGTATCCTGCATGGAATGGCTGCCGCAGAGGGCGTAAATGGTCTGGTGGAAGCGGCTGTCGGCGTTCTTGATGCTTTCCGGGTCCTGCTTCAAGGTGTAGAATTCCTGCAGATCCAGGGTATCCTTTAAAGATTGGATGCCCGCCTGATCCGCCCGTTCCGCCGCCCAGCGGGCCGCCAGCCCTTCCAGGCGCAGACGGATTTCGCAGATGTCCGCGATATCGTCCCGGGAAATGCCGATCACCCGGGCCCCCTTGCTGGTGGGCTCGATGATGTGCTCCTGCTCCAAACGGCGCAGGGCTTCCCGGATGGGGGTGCGGCTGACGCCCAGCGCTTCGCTGAGCTTGATTTCGGTGATGATCTCGTCCCGCTCGTACACGCCGGACAGGATATCGCGTTCCAGTTCTTCAAACACCTGATCGGCAATGGATATCATTTTGTGCTCCACGTTTGGGCCTCCTTATGCTTTACTAATCAAAGGGGATGATAAGAGGCAGGAAGTTGGGAAGCAGGAGGCAGGAGGTTTATACAGTCATCAAAGCTGAGAATACAAGCGCCTGTTGTTTGCGAAATAAACCTCATACCTTCTACTTCCTATCTTTCCCGGTTTAAAGCCTTGCCAGCCGGCCGCCGCTCAGCTCCTCGATCTTGGTTTCCAGCTCGTTGGTGGACATGGCGGCCTGACGGCCCGCGTCGTACTGCTCGTCAATCCAGGCTTTCAGGGCGATCACCAGGGGGTCCTGCTTGGACACGGCTTCGCTGGCGGTGAGCATATAGTTTTCGTTGATCCAGTAGGCGATGCCCGCCAGACCGGAGGTTTTGGAAATCAGCACCGAAGCGGGCCGGTTCAGCAGCTTCTTCGTGTTGAAGATGTTGTAAATTTCTTCGTCCTTGAGCAAGCCGTCCGCGTGGATGCCCGCCCGGGTCACGTTGAAATTGCGGCCCACGAAGGGGGTCATGGGCGGGATCTTGTAGCCCATTTCCCGCTTGAAGTAATCGGCGATTTCGGTGATCACGGTGGGGTCCATGCCGTCCAGGCTGCCGCGCAGGGAGGCGTATTCAAACACCATGGCTTCCAGGGGAATATTGCCCGTGCGTTCCCCGATGCCCAGCAGCGAGCAGTTCACGGCGCTGGCGCCGTACAGCCAGGCAGTGGAGGCGTTGGATACGGCCTTGTAGAAATCGTTATGGCCGTGCCACTCCAGGTAATTGCTGCTCACGTCGGAATAGTGCTGCAGGCCGTAGATAATGCCCGGCACACCACGAAGCCGTAAAAGTCCGCCCGGGTGATGTCCTCCAAATGGCACCGGGGCATTACGTCCGCTTCAAAGGCCAGGGCCACCGTTTCCAGGTATTTTTCCATGGCCTGGCGGCGGGTCAGCTTCATTTTCTTGAAGATGTGGTAATCGCTGCACGAAACCAGGATGCCCGTTTCCCGGATGCCCAGATCCTTCACCAGCTTGAAATCTTCCTTGGTGGCCCGGATCCAGGTGGTGATCTCCGGGAATTTCAGCCCTAAATCCTGGCACCGCGCCACGGCTTCCCGATCCTTTTTGCTGTAAATGAAAAATTCGGTCTGGCGGATGATGCCGTAGGGGCCGCCCAGCTTGCTCATCAGCCGGTACAGCTCCACGATCTGATCCACCGTGTAGGGATCCACGGACTGCTGGCCGTCCCGGAAGGAGGTGTCCGAAATCCAGATTTCCTCCGGCATGCCCATGGGCACGCGCCGATGGTTGAAGGGCACCTTGGGTACGCTTTCATAATCATAAATATCCCGGTAAAGGTTGGGCTCAGCCACATCCTGCAGGGCGTAGCGATAGTTTTTCTGCTCCAACAGGTTTGTTTTCGGGGAAATTTCCAGCATGCGGAACGCTCCTTCCTGCTCTCTTCCGGCGGGGAACCGGATTGCAAATCTGATTGGATTTGTGTATACAATTATACGCAAGAAGCGCTTCTTGTAAAGCAAAAAACAGGAAAAAAACAGCCCGCGCGCCGTCCATGCGATACAGTCTCCCCGCCCGCAGTCATAAACGCATTTGCGAATGCAGGACAAAACGGCGTAAAGCGGCAAGAACATTTTGCAAACAGGTTGATTTTTTGGTATAAATATGATATGTTAGGCCATGCCGAACGCTTGATTTGATAAAGTGAGATGAACGAAATGAAAATGATGAGTCTTCCCTGGGGCGGGAATATCTCCCTTTACGCTTTCTGGGTTGTGCTGGGCGCGCTGGTCGCGTGCGTATGGACGGTGTACCGCGCCCACAAATATGGGGCGGGGGAGGGCGGCGCCGTTTTCTTTTCGGCGCTGTCCGGCGCGCTGGGGCTGTTCCTGGGGCGGGCCATCTACTGCGGCGTGCGGTTCAACGTGCTGTTTTACGATCCCATGGGGGATTTTGTCGGCTTTGCGCCGTTCGTGGATCTGAACCAGGGCGGCGTGAGCGTGATCGGCGTGATTTTTGGCGTGCTGCTGGCCGCCCTGCTGGCGGGGGCTGTTTCCGGAAAAGGAAAAGCGCTGGCCCTGTTGGACAGCGCCTCCGTGCCCGGCCTGGCGCTTTTTGCATGGGCCCGGTTCGTGGAACCCCTCAGCGGCCTGGGCTTCGGCGACGTGAGATTACTGCCTGTCCGTTTGCTTTATCGAAGCGGTGCTGGCGGCGCTGCTTGCCCTGACGATGCTGATCGCGGGCCGTTTTTGCCGAAAAAAAGGCACGGTGGGGGGCATCGCGCTGGCACTTTTGTGCGTTTCCCAGTTCATTTTCGCCCGCGTGTCCCAGATGGGCTATGCCGTGCTGCTGGCGGGCACGCTGGCCGCGGGGCTGATCCGGGGCGGCAAGCGGGGCCTGAACGGGAAAACCATGGTGCTGGAAATCGTCCTGCTGCTGTTGGGCCTGGGTATCCTGATCGGCGCGGAATTTGCCCTGGATAAAACCAACTGGCCCGACGCGGCGGTGTACGCCGGCATGATCGCCACGCTGCTGGCCCTGGGCTTCCTGGTAGTTCGCCGTCTGGCGAAGGAAGACCGCGTGCTTCGCGACGTGCCCAACCCCACCGACGTTCCCGAGGACGGCGAAAGCGCCGGGAAAACAGCGGAAGCCTGATCTTCGGCCCTTGCGCTGCGCGGGATAATATGCTATAATACCTTCCGCGCGAAGCAAGCGCGCCCTGGCGAGGGTTAAAACGCGTTTTGCGCCTGTACCTCAGCAGGATAGAGGGTCCGCCTCCTAAGCGGAACGCCGCGCGTTCGAATCGCGCCAGGCGCGCCATCGAAAGCCCTGAAGCATAAGCGCTTCAGGGCTTTTTACTTCATCCATCCACGAAGATTTCACAATGGAAATACAGGAAACTGATAAACAGAGGGAACATACATGAAAGAAACAATCACACCCGAAAAAAACGCGGCGAACGCCGCGCTGCAAATTCCCACCGCGCCGCCCCAAGGTACGGTTCCCACGCCCAAGGAGGGGCTGACCCAGGCGGAAGCGGCCCAACGCGCCGCGGCGGGGCAAAGCAACCGACAGACGGCGGACCCGGGAAAAAGCGTGCCGCGCATCGTGGCGGACAATCTGTTTACCCTGTTTAATCTGCTGAACTTCGCCCTGGCCTTCTGCCTGGCGCTGGTGGGCTCCTGGAAAAACATGCTGTTCCTGGGCGTAGTGTTTTCCAACACGCTGATCGGCACGGTGCAGGAGCTTCGGGCCCGCGCCATGCTGAACAAGCTGCGGCTGCTGGAGGTGCGGGACGCCCGGGTGATCCGGGACGGCCGGGAGCAGAAATGCCCGCCGGACGATCTGGTGCTGGGCGACCTGGCCGTTTTCAGCGCGGGCGACCAAATCCCCGCCGACGCCATGATCGCGGACGGCGTGTGCGCGGCGGACGAATCCCTGCTCACCGGCGAAAGCGAGCCCGTCACCCATAAGCCCGGCGACTTGCTCATGTCCGGCAGCTTTTTGACCGAAGGGCGGGTCACGGCCCAATTGATCGCCGTGGGCGACGACAGCTACGCCGCCCGGCTGATGAAGGAAGCCAAGCAGATCCGCTCCCCTAAGTCCGAGCTGATGACGGAGCTGAACAAGCTGGTTTCCCTGGTGAGCAAGCTGCTGGTGCCCATCGGCGTTCTGCTGTTCCTGGAGCAGGTGCTCCTGCAAAAAGCGGCGGTGGCCGACGCGGTGCCCAAGGCCGTGGCCGCCATGATCGGCATGATCCCCGAGGGCCTGATTTTGCT
>CACWWM010000130.1:0-534 GCA_902764565.1 uncultured Eubacteriales bacterium | reverse complement strand
GAAATGGCGCTGGATCGCTTCATCCCCCTGGAAGCGGACGAACAGGAGCTCAAAAACAAAGCCGCCGACTTCGTATCGGCTTTTGTGGCGGAATCCGGCACTCTGCGGGCCATTGCCGACGCGTTCCAAACGGGCAGCAGCCGCAGGGCCGATGCCGTTCTGCCCTTCTCCTCCGCCCGGAAAAAATCCGCCGCCTCCTTCGCGGACGGAAAAACGCTGATCCTGGGCGCGCCCTCCTTCGTGACGGACGCCGTTCCCCCGCAGGCGGCCCAGGCCGCCGACGAGGGCTTCCGGGTGCTGCTGCTGGCGGAAGCGGAAGGAACGATTGAAAACGATCAAATCCCGCCGGTCACGCGGCTGCTGGGCCTGTTCCTGCTCCGGGAAACCCTGCGCCCCTCTGCCAAGGATACCGTGCAGTGGTTCAAGCGGGAAGGCGTATCCGTGCGCGTCATGAGCGGCGACGACCCCCGCACGGTGGCCGCCATCGGGCGCGCGCTGGAGCTGGAGGGCTGCGATAAAACCGTGGACTGCGCC
>CACWWM010000129.1 GCA_902764565.1 uncultured Eubacteriales bacterium | reverse complement strand
GTTTCCATTATAATGAAAACGAAAACCGCGAGGCAACGCGCGGCGAATCGGAAACGGAGAAGGAAACGCTTTGCCCATGACAGATTACGCCCTCGAAATCGCGCATGTTCCCGTTCAAGGGAAGGAAGACGGCCTGCTGAAGGTGCGTGCGGGAGAATTCCGCGCCGCGCTGGCAGAGCCGTCCCTTTGTGCGCTCCTTTCGGCAGAACTGGGTGGCTTTTCCCACACGGGAGAAGCGGAATGTACGCTTTATGGGAAGCCCTTCTTTCCCCGTTCGCCCCGGGCCGCGCTGAAAAAGGGCGTGGCCGTGGTGACGCCGGAGGGCGCTTTGGCCGGGGATCTGAGCCTGACGGATCATATCCGCCTGCTGCCCGGCATGCTGTGCGGGAAGAAAAAGGCCCGGCAAAAGGCGGAAACCCTGTGTGAAGCATACGGATTTTCCCTGGATTTGGCCGAACCCGCCGGAAACCTTTCCGCCGGGGATCGCTTTCGGGGTGAAATCCTGCTGGCGCTGCTGCGGGAATGCCGCATTTTGGTGCTGTGCCAGCCGGAAACGGCCTTGACGCCCTTGGAACTGGAAGCGCTGGCGGCGGGGCTGCGCAAAGCCTGCAAACAGGGAAAAACCGTGCTGATGCTGACCTGCCGCTTGAGCGCTGCCGCCCTGGCGGACGCCTGCGACGCCCTTTTCCCGGAACCGGACGATGCGCCGCCGGAACGGCTGGATATCGCCGTGGGCAGCGTGGTGCTGGAAGCGAGAAACCTGACGGGCGGGGAGCTGAGAGACGTTTCCTTTGAAGCCCGGGCGGGGGAGATTTTGGCCATCGCGGGGCTGCCCGACAGCGGCAAGCAGACTTTGCTGGATGTCCTGACCGGCGCGCTGCCCCTATCGGGAGGCCGCCTTCGCCTGAACGGGCGGGAAATCAACGATTATTCCGTCCGGGAGCGCGTGCGCGCGGGCATCGCCTGCGTGCCGGGAGCGGAGGAAAATTACGGTTTTCCCCTGGAAAACGTTTCGGTGGGGGAAAGCATGGCCCTGCGGCGGTATCGGGAACCGGCGTTTCAGGAAAGCGGTTTTCTGCGCAAGCGGGAAATGACCCGCTATGCGGAGGATACGCTGGCCTGGCTGAACATTCGGCGGGGGGAGGAGGAAACCTCCGAAAACAGGCGGCGCTGCGCCCTGAACCGGGAAACGGACGGGAATTTTCACGCGCTGCTGATCCTGAACCCCACGGCGGGCCTTTCGGAGGATCAGGCCCGGGATATCTGGAACCGGCTGATCACCCTGCGGGACGAACGGCGGGCGGTGGTGCTGCTCACTGCCGACGCCCGCGAAGCGCTGCTGGCGGGGGATCGGGTGCTGACCCTGTATCAGGGCGAAATCACCGGCGCATTTGACCCCGCCGTGACCACGGAAAAAGAATTGGGCCTGTATATGACCGGACGGCGGCAGGACGGAGAGGAGCGCTTCGATGAGGAATAAGGGCTTCCGTTCGTTTGGCCGGGCCTTGCTGTGCCTGTGCTTGGGGCTGCTCCTGGGCGCGGCGGCGATGATCGGCGTAAGCTTTCTTGCCCTGGGAGAATTTCGGTGGGAAACCGTCTGTCAGGAAGGACTGCTGCCCCTGTTCACGGGTGGCTGGCGCGACGGCCCCCTTGCCCTGCTGGGCAGGGCCGCCCCGGACGTGCTGCTGGCCTTGGGCATTTCCCTGGCCTGGCAGGGGGGCATGCTGCAATTGGGCGGGGCGGGCCTGTACGCTTTAGGCGCTGCCGCCGCCATGCTGTGCGCGTCCCTGACGGGCTTGCCCTGGTATGCCTGCCTGGGCGTATCCGCCCTGGCGGGGGGACTGTGGGGGGCTGTGCCGGGACTCATGAAAAAGCGGCTGCGCCTGCGGGAAGCCCTGGGCACGGCGCTCACCGCTTGGATGGCGATTTACGCCTTGCAGGCGTTTTCGGGGCTGATCGCTTGGGAACAGTCCCCAATGCCTGATTTATTCGTCCCCGCGCTGCTGATCGCTGGGGCGCTGGCATTGCTTGCGTGGCTGAGCGTTCGGTTTACCGTGCCGGGTCTGGATCTGCGTTTGCTGGGAGAATCGGAAAAAACAGCCCGGTACGCGGGCGTTGACACGGGGAAAACGGCATTCTGGGCCCTGTGCCTGTCCGGGCTGCTGGGCGGCGCGGCGGGGGGCCTGGATTATTTGCTGGGCGGCGTGCATCAGCTGCCCGACCTGTCCCTGGCGCTCACCGGGCCGGGACTGCACGGGCTGGCCGCCGCCGCGCTGGCCGGCGGGCATCCCTTGGGGGCGGCGATTGCCGCCGTGGCGGTGAAATATCTGTCCTTGGGGGTGGGCGCCATGAACGGCGCTGCGTTCTCCCCGGAAATGGGCGAAGCGATCCTGGCGCTGATCCTGTATTGCTGCGCCGCGCTTGCCCTGGGGCGGAAAGGGGGACGGAAAGCATGACCTTTGCCGCTTCTCTTTCGCTGTTTTTTGCGGCCCTGCTGCTGGGCGCTTTAGCTGCCGCCGTCGCCCGACGCGGCGGGATGAAATTGTACGCCCTGGAGGGGATTATGCTGTGCGGCGGCCTCACCGGCGTGCTGCTTTCCCACGAACCGGTATGGGTTTCTCTGCCGGCGGCGGGGGGCGCGGGCATGGCGGCTGCCCTGCTTTGGGGTGCGCCGCTCCTGCGGAAAAGACGGAATCAGGCCCTGGCGGGGCTGGCCTTCAACGGCTTCGCCGCCGCGGGCGCCATGATCGCCGCCCAGCTGATCGGCGGCGTCAGCTATACCCGGAAAAGCTACTGGCTGGAAATCGCCGGGGAAAACGTGACGGTGTTCCTGCCCGCGGCGCTGGGCGCGCTTTTGATCGTTTGGCTGCTTGTGCATCATACCCGCTTTGGGCTTCGTCTGCGCCTGTGCGGCCAGAGCGGCGCGCCGGAAAGAATGGGCGTGCGCGTTCGGTGGACGCGGGGCCTGGGTCTTGCGTTTTCAGGGCTTCTTGGGGGGATCGGCGGGCTTTCCGCCCTGCTTTCCCTGGGTGCCGGCTGGCGCATGGCCTGGGGCGCAGGCGGCCTGGGCTATGCAGCCCTGGCCCTGGCTTTTGCAGGGAAGCACGGCCCCTTCCGCGTCCTCGGACTGGCGCTGCTGCTGGCCCTGCTTCGGGGCGGCGCGGAATGGCTTGGCGCGCCGGAAAGCGTGCTTTTCGGTCTGCCTATTTTAGCGGCGCTGATCCTGCTGGCGATGGCCGGGCGGAAGCGGCTGCCAGCCGAACAAGGGGAGGACGTATGAAGAAACGGCTTTTATCCGGCCTGATCGCCGCCGCGCTGCTGCTGCAGCCTTACGCGGTGGGGGCCGAAAGCGCCCCGCTGGTGTACCGGGTCACGGACGGGCAGGGGCACGCCCTGTATCTGCTGGGCACCATCCACGTGGGCAGCGATGATATGTATCCCCTGGGCAGCGCGGTGGAGGAAGCGTATCAGAACGCCGACGTGCTGGCCGTGGAGCTGGATTTGTACGCCTACGGCGGCAATCTGCTCGGCAGCCTGAAATCCACTTTCGCGCTCATGTACGGGTTCCGGGACAGCGCCAAAAACCATCTATCCCCCGAAACCTACGCCCTGAGCGTGGAAAGCTTCGGCATGCCGGAGATCGCGCTCCAGCGCATGAGGCCCGCCATGTGGTATTCCCTGGCGGAAAACGTGATGATTCAAAAGGCGGGGCTGGACGCCATGAAGGGCGTGGATTACTGGCTGCTGAAACAAGCCCATAAGGATGGAAAACGGATCGACGAGCTGGAAACCCTGGAGGGCCAGATGGCTACGCTGCTTTCCATTCCCGAGGAAGTGATCGATTACGAGGTGCAGGCCATGCTGACGTACCCCGAGGAATCCGCCCGGGGGCTGCTGACGCTGTTTGAAGCTTGGCGGCAGGGGGACGAAGCGGCCCTGCGCGCCCTGCTGGACGCGTCCGGGGAAGGGGAAGCGGAACTGAGTGACGCCTACGCCGAATACGGGGACGTTCTGATCGTCAGCCGCAACGACGGCTTTGAGGAACAGGCCGTCGCGTACCTGAACAGCGGGGAAACGGCGCTGATCGCCATCGGCGCGTTCCACATCATCGGAGAAAACGGCCTGGCGGAAAAATTGGCCCGGGCGGGCTATACGGTGGAAGAAATCGGGAGGTAATAATTTTATGCTGCTGGATCGGCTGCTGGATTTACTGGAACAAAAACAACTGGTGATGCCCGAGGATCGGGCGTACACCCAAAACCTGCTGCTGGACGCTCTGCATTTGGACGCGCCCGCGGAAGGCGAACTGATCGGCGGGGATATCCCGGACTGCCTGGCGGAGTTAGCGGAATGGGCCGCGCAGACGGACGTGATCGCCGATACCAACGACGAAAAGGATCGGATCATCGCGCGCATGGCGGGCGCCTTTACCCCCCACCCGGCGGTGGTGCGCAAAACGTTTTATGAGCTTCTGAACAGCCGGGGCGCGGAAGCGGCGGCGCATTGGTTTTATCAGCTGTGCCGGGATATCGACTATATCCGGGTGAAGCGCATCGCCCAGAACATCCGGTATACCGCCCCGTCCCCCTGCGGCGAACTGGAAATCACCATTAACCTGTCCAAGCCCGAAAAAGACCCCCGGGACATCGCGGCGGCGCGGAGCGCCCCCAAATCCGGCTATCCCCTGTGCATGCTTTGCAAGGAAAACCCCGGCTACGCGGGCCGGGCGGGCTTCCCGGGCCGGGAAAACCACCGCATCGTGCCCCTGAATTTAGCGGGGGAGGAATGGTATTTCCAGTATTCCCCCTACCTGTACTTCGACGAGCACTGCATCGTGCTGGACGGAGTGCACGAGCCCATGAAGCTGACGCGGAAAACCTTTGACCGGCTGTTTGAATTCGTGGATAAGTTCCCCTTCTATTTCATCGGGGCCAACGCCGATCTGCCCATTGTGGGCGGCTCCATCCTCACCCACGACCATTACCAGGGCGGGCGGCACGTATTCCCCATGGACAAGGCCCCTGTCAAGTGGCATATCGACGGCCCCGCCGAGGCCGGGGTGGTGGACTGGCCCATGACCTGTCTGCGTTTTATCAGCAGCGACGCGGCGGAATTGAAAACCATCGCCATGCGGGTGCTGGAAGCCTGGCGGAAGTACAGCGACCCGGCCCTGGGCATCTGTGCCGAAACCGACGCGCCCCACAACACCGTCACCCCCACCCTGCGCATCCTGCCGGACGGGCGGTATCAGATGCATCTGGTGCTGCGCAATAACCGCACCAGCGACGAACACCCCCTGGGCATTTATCATCCCCACGCCAATCTGCACCACATCAAAAAGGAAAATATCGGCCTGATCGAAGTCATGGGCCTGTTCATTCTGCCCGGACGGCTGAAAACCGAGCTCAAGACCCTGGAACCCTATTTGATGGGCGCGGGGGATATCCCCCAGGGCAGCAGCCATGAAGCATGGGTGAAAGCCGTCGCGGAAAAGACGGGCAGGAGCCTGACGGAAAAGCAGGCGGAAGAAGCGCTGCACCAGGCGGTGGCCGACACCTGCTATCAGGTGCTGTGCGACGCGGGCGTATACAAGCAGGACGAAGCGGGGCAGGAGGGCTTAAAGCGCTTCCTGGATACCGTGTTCTGAAAGGGAGAAAAGAGATGAGAAGAACCGTTCGTTTGTCCCCCGGGGCCGCGCAGCTGGTGCGGGACGCCCTGGGCAGCAAGCTCATGCTGGGCTTTGTGATCGCCAGCGGTATATATTACGGGCTGCTGTTCGTTTCCAACGTTCTGGACCGCAGCACGCTGACCCTGGGCCTGATCTCGATCCTGTGCCAGGGCTTCGTCACTGCCGAAAGCGTCATCCTGTATCAGCGGAAGGAAGGCCGGAACCTGAAGCACCTGTCCGTCTTCTGCCTGATCGGCATGATCGTGATGCTGGTACTGTGCGTGTTCCTGGGCGCGGTGGTGGTGACCCTGAATATGGAATACAGCGCGAAAACCGAGGAAATCATGCAGCTGTGGGCGGAAAACAACATGGACAGCAGCATGCCCTCCATGATCGCCACCGTGGCGGCCGCCGGAGTGAGCGGCATCGAAATGCTGTTTTTGTGGAAAGCCCTGGGCATGTGCGCGAATGTAATGGAGCATCGGGATACCGGTATGCGGAACTGGTTCCTGCCCGCCGCCGTGGCTGCGGGCCTGTATACCGTGATGACCCTGGCCATGACCGTGCTCTGGCCCGGCGGCGCGGTCGGCGTTTTTTCCTCCCTGGTCTGCGTGGTGCGGGACGGCCTGCTCACCGCCCTGCTGATTCAGGCGGCGCGGGATTACGGCGCGAAAGTCAGATGACCGGTCTGAAAGGACGAA
>CACWWM010000128.1 GCA_902764565.1 uncultured Eubacteriales bacterium | reverse complement strand
AGCATGCGGTACATGGTGGGCGGCGCGCAGAAGGTTTTGATGTTGTACTGCTTGAAAAGCGGCAGGATATCGTCGGCGTGGAAGCGGTCGAAATCGTACACGAACAGGGCGGCTTCGCACATCCACTGGCCGAAGATTTTGCCCCAGCAGGCCTTGGCCCAGCCGGTGTCCGAAATGGTCAGGTGGAGCTGGCCGGGCAGGACGTTATGCCAGAATTTGGCGGTCATGTAATGGCCCAGGGGGTACTTGTGGCTGTGGCAAACCAGCTTGGGATAGCCGGTGGTGCCGGAGGTAAAGAACATGAGCAGGGGATCGTCGCCGCAGGCCGCGTCCTCCGTGCGGGCGAAATGGGAGGAAAACACGCTGTATTCGCTGTCGAAATCGTGCCAGCCATCGCGCTGCCCCCCGCAGAAGACTTTGGTCTTGATGCCGGGGCATTCCGGCAGGGCTTTTTCGATCTCGCCCGCCGCCTGGCCGTGGCTGGTGCACACCACCGCGCTGACCTCGCCGGTCTGGAAGCGGTAAATGTAGTCCTTGCAAAGCAGCTGATCCGTGGCCGGGATCACCACCGCGCCGATCTTTTCCATGGCCAGCATGGTGATCCAGAAATGGTACTGGCGGCGCAGCACCAGCATCACCCGGTCGCCCTTTTTGATGCCTAAGGACTTGTAGTAGTTGGCGGCCCGGTTGCTCATCTTGTGGAAATCCAGGAAGGAGAAGCGGCGCTCCTTCTTGTTGATGTCCAGGTGCAGCATGGCCAGCTGGTCGGGGTGATCCTTGGCCAGCTCGTCCATGATGTCGAAGGCGAAATTGAAATGCTCGATATCGTGGTAACGGACGGATACGGGCGTGCCCTTTTCGTTGACTTTGGCTTCCACGAAACGGTCGGCGATGATGGCCTGGGCCTGCTCCGTGGGGGCGGCGGCGTCGTGGATGTGGGGGTTGTACTCCGTTTCCTCGCCGGGGATGACCACGGCTAAGAACACGCAGTCCTGCCCCTCGGCGGCGATCAGGCCGTGGGGGGTGGAGGAATCGAAGAACACGGAATCGCCCGCCCGCAGGGTTTCGGTGTGCTCACCGATCTGGGCGCGCAGCACGCCGGACAGGATGTAGTCAAATTCCTGGCCGGGGTGGCTCACCGTTTCGATGGGGGCCGCCTGGAGGGCGGGGTCGTAGGAATAGCGGGTCAGGTACGGCTCCACGATGCGCTTGCGGAACATGGGAGCCAGGTTCAGCATCTTGATACCCTTAATGTCCGTGACCACTTCGCCTTCCCCGTGACGGGTGACGGTGTAATTGGACAGGCGGGGGCTGGTGCCCTCGATCAGATCCACGATGTCCACGCCGAAAGCGGCGGCGCACTTGTGGACGAAGGAGAAGGGCATTTCCACGCTGCCCGTTTCGTACCAGGCGCAGTCCGCCTCGGAAAAGCCCGTCATGCGGGCCAGATCGGCGGTGGTATAGCCGGAAATATCTTTCAGTTCGCGGATACGGGCGGCCACGTCCCGCAGCATTTCGGGGGCCTGGGTTGGCATTTGTTTTCCCTCCTATGAAAAGAGTTGAGAGTTGGGAGTCGAGAGTTGAGATTATATAGAACTGATAAACACAGCGAACGGAATGAGCAGACCCTATGATCACAACTCTCCGCTCTCAACTCTCCACTCTCCCTTTCTCGGGGCAGACAAAAGCCCGCCCCAAAGTGTTTCTTTGAGACGGGCTGAAAGTACTTTCAACTCGCGGTACCACTCAAATTGCGCGGTGTGATCGCGCCCCTTATGGGCTCCCATGAAGCCCTTCGCACTGACGCAGCGTTCGCGGAGCATCCTACTGGGGGAAACCGCCCCTGTTCAGGTGCCCGGCTCGGAAGCCACAGCCTGATGGATACCCGCCGCCGGTTTTCAGCGCGCCCGGCTCTCTGTGGGTGGACATTCCATCCGCCTTCTTCGTCATCGCCATTGGTATGCGATTGAAATTAGTGTAACAGATGAAGCGGGGATTGTCAACAGGAAACAAAAGAAATACAGCATTTTGTGGTTTTTTGGTTGACATTTTCCGCGCTCGGTTTCATAATGACATGGTACTCTTTGAACGGAAAGGAGGGAACGCCATGCGGCGCATGACCGTGATCGCGGGCCATTACGGCAGCGGGAAAACGGAATTGGCTGTGAGCCTGGCCATGGAGCTGGCCCAGGGGTCACAGCGGGAGTATCCCCGGCTGGCCATCGTGGATCTGGACGTGGCGAATCCCTACTTCCGTTCCAGGGAGCGCATGGATCTTCTGGAAGCCCACGGCGTTGCCGTGTACGGCGATACCTTCCATTCCACCGGCGCCACGGCGGAGCTTCCCGCCCTGACCGCCGCCCTGCGCGCTCCCTTGGAGGATGAAGGGTGCCGGACCATCGTGGATTTGGGCGGCAACGACGCCGGGGCACGGGTGCTGCGCCAGTTCGGCAAGTATTTTGAGGGAAACGATCACGAGCTGTGGGCGGTGGTGAACTTCCGCCGGTACGAAACGCTTACCCTGGAAACGGCCCGGGAGCACGTGGAAGCCATTCAGAACGAATTGCAGATCAGGGTGACGGGGCTGGTGAACAACACCCACCTGCTCCGGGAAACCACGGCGGGCATTATCCGGGAAGGGTACGAAAAGGCCCGGGCTCTGTCGGAGGCTATGAACATTCCTTTATTATTCACCTGTTATCCCGCGGGCATCGTGCAGCCGGAGGAACTGGAGGGCATATCGCCGCTTCGTCCTTTAGGGCTATATATGCGGCCTGCTTACTTGGATAAATAAAGGTAATTGTTCACGGGTTGTTTTATAGGATGCTTTATGTCAACAAGAGTTAAGAGTTAAGAGTTGAGGTTCATTTAGTCGGTCAAATAAGCCTCTTTTGATAGACAAAACAGCATCTCAACTCTCAACTCTCCACTCTCAGCTCTGCCTAATAGCCTATAAGCTGCTTATGCTGAACAAATACCAAGAAACTATGGGAGGAGAGAGAACAAAATGCGGGCGTTTAAGCTGGTTTTCCGTCCGGAAAAGTGCAAGGGCTGCGAGCTGTGCCGTTCCGTATGCCCCAAGGGCGTCATCGGCATGGCGGCCACCGTCAATGCCAAGGGGTATCACCCCGCCTGCGCCGTGAACCAGGAAGCGTGCATCGGCTGCCAAAGCTGCGCGCTGATGTGTCCTGACGGCGCGATTGCCATTTATCAGTTGGAGGAGGGCGACCAATGATCACCGATAAAGTGCTCATGAAGGGCAACGAGGCCTTTGCCGAGGCCGCCATCCGCGGCGGCGCGCGGCTGTATTTCGGCTATCCCATCACCCCCCAGAGCGAGGTTCCCGAGTACATGAGCCGGGAACTGCCCAAGCATGGGGGCTGCTTCGTGCAGGCGGAAAGCGAATTGGGAGCCATCAACATGGCTTACGGCGCGGGCAGCGCCGGCGGCACCGTGTTCATTTCCTCTTCTTCTCCCGGCATCGCCCTGATGCAGGAGGGCATGAGCTTCCTGTGCTCTGCCGAAGTGCCCCTGCTGGCCATGAACGTCAGCCGCGGCGGCCCCGGCATCGGCGGCATCCAGCCCGCCCAGGCGGACTATTACCAGGTCACCCGGGGCGGCGGCAACGGCGACTATAAAATTCCCGTGTTCGCCCCCGCTTCCATTCAGGAAGCCGTGGACATGCTGTACGCGGGCACCGATATGGCCCAGTACTGGCGCAATCCCATCATGATCCTGGCCGACGGCATGATCGGCCAGATGATGGAGCCCGTGCGCCTGCCGGAATTCAAGCCCGTTTTAGCCCCCCATGAAATCGCGGGCAAGCGGGACTGGGCCTGCACCGGTTATGCCGACCGGGGCGGCGACCAGAACCGCCGGGTGGTGAAGTCCCTGCGCATGCAGCCCGAAAAGCTGGAAGAGCACGTGGAAAAGCTGTTCCGGAAGTACGCGCAGATGGAAAAAGAGCTGGCCAAGTACGAGACCGAAAACCTGAAGGGCGCGGAAGTCGTGTTCGTAGCCTTCGGCACCACAGCCCGCATCTGCCGGGAAGCCTGCGAGATCTTAGCGGCCCAGGGCGTCAAGGCGGGCCTGATCCGGCCCATTTCCCTGTGGCCCTTCCCGGACAAGGCTTTTGACGAAATCGACTTCGGCACGACGAAAGCCGTCATTTCCGCCGAACTGTCCATGGGCCAGATGATCACCGACGTGAAGCTGGCGCTGAACGGCCGCCTGCCCGTATACCTGGCCCACCGCACCGGCGGCATGGTGCCCACCACCCCCGAAGTGGCCGCCCGCGCCAAGGCTGTATTGGAGGGATTGAAATGAAGCCCATCTTTGAATACACCAAGGGCATGACCGATATGCCCACCCATTACTGCCCCGGCTGCACCCACGGCATCGCCCACCGGCTGATTATGGAAGTGCTGGACGAAATGGGTGTGCTGGGCAACACCGTCGGCGTGGCTCCCATCGGCTGCTCCGTTATGGCCCACCAGTACATGAACGTGGATATGTGCGAGGCCGCCCATGGCCGCGCCCCCGCCGTTGCCAGCGGCATCCGGCGGGTGCATCCCGATAAGATCGTGTTCACCTACCAGGGCGACGGCGACCTGGCCTCCATCGGCACCGGCGAAATCATCCACGCCGCCGTGCGCGGGGAAAAGTTCACCACCTTCTTCATCAACAACGGCATTTACGGCATGACCGGCGGCCAGATGGCCCCCACCACCCTGATCGGCCAGAAGAGCACCACCAGCCAGGACGGCCGCAGCAAGGAACTGAACGGCATGCCCGTGAAAATGAGCGAAATGCTGGCCACCATCGACGGCGCGGCCTATGTGGAGCGCGTGGCGCTGGACAGCCCCGCCCACGTGCGGCAGGCCAAGAAAGCCATTCGCAGGGCCTTTGAGATTCAGCAGCAGGGCCTTGGCTTTACCCTGATCGAATTCCTGTCCACCTGCCCCACCAACTGGGGCATGACCCCCGTAAAGGCCCTGGAATGGGTGCGCAATAACGTGATGGCCTACTATCCCATCGGGGTCATCAAGGAACCCGCAAAGGAGGAACAGGCATGAGCACGTATAAGATGTTTTTCGCCGGTTCCGGCGGCCAGGGCGTGCTGCTCATGGGCCAGATGATCGCCCAGGCGGCCATGCTGGAAGGCAAGGAAGCCACCTTCCTGCCCTCCTACGGCCCCGAAATGCGCGGCGGCACCGCCAACTGCACCGTGGTGGTTTCCGATAAGCCCGTTTCCTGCCCCCTGATCTATGAAGCGGACATCGCCGTGGTGATGAACCTGCCCTCCATGGACAAGTTCGAGCCCATGGTAAAGCCCGGCGGGTGGATGTTCTATAACGAATCCATCATCGACCGCAAGCCCAACCGGGACGACATCAAGGCCGTGGCCGTGGATCTGGCCGCCCGCGCCGCCAAGCTGGGCAACGACAAGGTCGCCAATATGGTCATGCTGGGCGAAGTGGTGCGGGGCACCGGCGTTGTGCAGCCCGAAACCATCTTCAAGGTGTTCGAGGAAAAGTTCACCGGCAAGAAAGCCGCCCTGATCCCCCTGAACAAACAGGCGTTCCTGGGCGAGTAAGCAGCATCATTTCCGAGAAAAGCTCCTTTTTCCCTTTTCAGCGGTAAAGGAGCTTTTTTCTTGTTTTTCTTTGCTTTTGATGATAAACTGGTATCAGGAATAAGCCCCGAAAGGGGCGGAACGAGCGAGGAAGAGCATCATGAAGGAATATATCATCCGTCCCTTTACCCGCTGGGAGGACATCGATAACCTGGAAATCAGCGAACGCATGTGGACGCCCGCCGTGGATATTGCCGCCTGCGCCAAGATCGGTTACACGAAGGACGCGCTGCTGGTGCGCCTGGAAGCCCACGAGGCTTTGATTCGGGCGGAGGAAACCGGCCCCTTGGGGCGCCCCTGGGAGGACAGCTGTTTGGAATTCTTCCTTTCTCCCGCGGAGGGCGACCCGCGCTATATCAACATCGAATTCAACCCCAACGCCTGCTGCCGCCTTGGCCTGGGCGACGGCAGGGAACGCATGCAGCTGCTGCCGGAAAAGAACTGGCTGGAGCCGGAGGTTTTCACCACGGCGGAGGGCTGGGGCATCACCTACCGGGTGCCCTTCGCGCTGCTGAAAATGCTGTTCCCCACCTTTAACGCCGCCCCCGGCACGGTCATCCGCGCCAACTGCTACAAGTGCGGCGATAAAACGGAAAAACCCCATTTCCTTTCCTGGAACCGGGTCGCTTCCGAAACGCCCAATTTCCACCGCCCCCAGGACTTCGGGAAAATGGTTTTGGGATAAATATACTGGGGGAAAACCGCTCTTTGGAAGCCAAAGAGCGGTTTTCCCCCAGACCCCCTTTCCGAGAAAGCTATAAAAGGGATCCCTGTGAAATATAAAAA
>CACWWM010000127.1:1678-8104 GCA_902764565.1 uncultured Eubacteriales bacterium | reverse complement strand
GACGTAATGGCGGACACGCCCAGAGCCTGCTTCCAGTTTTCCTTCACGGCGTCCTTAAAATCGGCCCAGATGAAGGCGTGCTCGTCCCGGCTCCAGTTGCGGGTCACATAGGCGAGGCCCGCCTGCACGGGGCCGGTAATGAGGATGCAGGGAATGGCCCACAGGCAGAAGGTGGACAGCATGCTGAACGCCATATCCACCATCCACTGATCCAGATCCATGGTGGCAAGCACGGAAATCTGTTCTTCCGTCAGCTCCCCGATATCGCCGGTGGCTACGTAGGCGTCGTACTGGCCGCGGATCATGAGCACGTTGAACAGGGTGGTCACGCAGTAGCCGATCAGGATGATCATGGGCAGCCAGGCCGCAATGGTCATCAGGTTCAGCCGGCACAGGGAGGCAAAGCGCACCCGCAGCATTTCCCAGAAAAGCTGCCAGCGGTTCCGGGGCAGGTCCTCCTTGCGGAAATCGCCTTTGCCGCTTTTCCCGTAATAGAAATTGTTCATCATCTTGCCGAACATGGCGTCATTCCTCCAAATTCATTGCATGCTTGGTAAGTATACCATAAATCTTCCCGATTGAAAACCACAAAACCGCGAAATCAGGCATTTTCCCCAGGAGGGATCACGAAAGCGAACTCGCTGCCCGCTCCCGGCGCGCTTTTCACTTTGATTTCCACGCCCATTTTCTGCAAAACCTCCCTGGCGATGGACAGGCCCAGGCCGCTGCCCTTGTCGCTTCGCCCTCGCTCGGCCTGATGGAAGCGCTCGAAGGCTAAGCGCTGGGTTTCCTCGTCCATGCCGATGCCGGTATCCCGCACGAAGAAGCGGATGCCGTTTTCCGTCTGCTCCGCGCCCACCGTCACCGTGCCGCCCTCGGGGGTGTACTTCCGGGCGTTGTCCAGGAAAATGGTGAGCACCTGGGAAAGCCGATCCTCGTTGGAACGGATGTCCGGCAGGGGCTCGTCCGGCAGAGAGCGTTCAAAGGCGATATGCTTTTCGGTGAACAGGCTGCCGTTGCGGTCGTGCAGATCGTAAATCAGCTCGTTGGGGTCCACCCGCTCCATTTCAAAGGCGGCGGGATTCGATTGCAGGCTGGAAAGCTCCAGCATATCGTTCACCAGCCGGGAAAGACGGGTGACCTCCTGCACGATGATGCCGTAGTACCGCTGCTGATCCGCTTCGTCGGTCACCAGCCCGTCCCGCAGCCCTTCGCCAAGGCCCCGGATGGAGGCCAGGGGCGTGCGCAGCTCGTGGGAAATGTTGGCCACGTAATCGTGGCGGGTGCGCTCCAAACGCTCCTGCTCGGTAATATCCCGGATCAGGGCCACCGCGCCCCGGCTTTTTCCCGTTTTTTCGTCCCGGGGCAGGCGGGACACCGCGAAAGACAGCACCCGGGAGCCGAACGTGAATTTCTGCTCCCAGTGGTTTTCTTCATGCTTTTCCAGCAGGCAGGCCTTTACGGCGCGGCAGGCTTCCGTATCCTCCCCGCCCAGCAGCTGCCAGGCGGCGGCGTTTTCGTGCAGGATGGCGCCTTTTTCGTCCGCCGCTAAGATGCCTTCGTTCAGGCCCTCCAAAATCAGGGACATGGTTTCTTTTTCGTATTTCAGATCGCCGATGGCCCGCGTCACCGTGCGGCTCATGTAATTCAGGGCTCCGGCGATTTCCCGCACGTCCTTGCCGGGCAGGTTTTCCGGCAGGGTCACCAGTTCCCCTTCCGTCAGCCGTCCCGCCATTTCGGTGATGATCCGGGCGGGCCGGGAGACCCTTTGGGCCGACAGGCTGCCCACCAGCACGATCAAAATCAGCACCGCGCCCATGGACAGGAGCATGCGCGTGCGGAAGGAGATGACCGTGCCGGACATGGAACGGGTAGGCCGCCCCGCCAGCACGTAGCCGCCGGGCACCTTCTGCCCAGCCAGGATGGCCGTTTCCCCGTCGCCCTGGCGGCGCACGGCGGCGGATTCCTCCCGGTCCAGGGCGTCCAGCAGGCTGGGCAGGGTGCTGCCCGCGAAGTAGGGGGCGGCGCTTTCCGTATACGCCAGCACGTGCTTTTCCTCGTCCAGCAGCATATAAAAAGCGCTGTCGGTGTTCAGGGCGGGGTTCACCGCCTGCTGGAGGTCGGCGGAAGAAAGCCGCCCCGCCCGGTAGCGGTGCAGCAGCTCCGCTTCCTCACCCAGCACGTCCGTCAGGGCGCTGTAATTGGCCGCGATGTTGGTATCGTTGAAATAATAGCTGCTCAGGGCAAAAAAAGCCACCGTAACGGCCCCCATATACAGGGCCAGCAGCAGCAAAAAACGGGTCAGGGAGGAAAAGCGCTCAGGCATCCTCCCGTACCTCCACCTTGTAGCCTACCCCGTATACGGAACGGAGCAGGATGTCCGTGTCCTCCGGCAGCTTTTTGCGGATGCGCTTGATGCTGGTGTCCACCACCCGGGGGTCGCCGTTGAAATCGAAGCCCCAGATGTTGTCCAGCAATTGTTCCCGGGAAAACACCTGCCGGGGATGGCTGGCCATCAGATGCAGGATCTCCACTTCCTTTGGGGAGAGCAGCACGCTTTCGCCTTTGACGTGCACTTCGTAGCATTTCAGGTCGATATCCGTATTGCCCACGGTGAGCTTTCCCTGCTCCGGCGCGGTCTGCATCTGGTTCATGCGGCGGAAGATCACCGCGATGCGGGACACGATCTCCCGGGGGGAGAAGGGCTTCACGATGTAATCGTCCGCGCCTAAGGCGAAGCCCAGCAGCTTGTCCACTTCTTCGCCCTTGGCGGTCAGCATGATCACCGGGGTCATCGAAATGGCCCGGATATCGGCGCATACCTGGGTGCCCGTGCGGCCGGGCATCATAATGTCCAGGATCACCAGGTCGGGCCGCATGCGCTGGAACGCCTCCATCACGTCGTCCCCCCGGAACACGGAATAAACCTCGTAATCCTCCCGGGTCAGATAAATGCGCAGGGATTCATGAATGCCGATCTCGTCGTCGGCAATCAGGATCAGCTTTTTCTTGTTCATGGCGCTCCCTCCGGCGGTCAGTAATTGAACATATCCTATTATACACATTCATCCTGCCCGCCGCAAGCGCTGCCACAGAAACGCCGTTTTCTGGAGAGATACGCAGGGGCCTCTGCAGCCCCTGCACCCCGCAGCAGGGGACGATCCCCTGCACCCCGCCCGGCGATCAACAGTCGCATAAAGCCAAACAATATGCGCCAGCCTGGGAATTGTAAAAAAGCAAGCTCCTGGGCAAAAGACGGCTTTGCCGTCCGCCCAGGAGCGAATGAACGCGTTCTTCGTGCAAGTGTTTCTATCCTTCTGGCTCCGTTCCGATTTCCAGGTTGTCGCCCCGCTCGCCGCGCGGGGGGAAGCCCAGGCGGATGGTTTCTTTCCCGCCGATCAGGTGCCGCCGCACGCCGGAATGATGCAGCAGATAGTCGTTGGCTTCCCGGGTGATGTTCTCGGCAATGTTCTTTTCCGTGGACGGCCAGAGGGCGTAATGGGCTTCCGTGGCCCGGTACAGCTCCGGCGTGGCCCCGGCAAAGCCATGGTGCGCCACCTGCACGATGTCGCATTTCAGCTTTTCCGGGCAATGGGCCAACAGGATGCGGCTGCCTTCCTTGTACAAATCTCCCAGCAGCAGCAGCGACCAGCCCGCCGTTTCCAGCCGCAGCACGGTGGAATGGTCGTTGAAGGTGCTGGGCACGTCCAAATCCTCATGGGTGTAGAGCACTTCGATGCTCACTTCGTCCAGCTGCCATTTGTCGCCGGTGTGGGGCGTGATTTTCTGCACGTCCGCGCAGTACTGCTCCACCACCTCGTAAAACCGCTTGACGGTGGCCAGATCGTTTTTGATTTGCCGCCAGCCCTCGCTGGTTTCGGGCAGGGCCAGGGGCTGGATATTATAGATCAGCTTGCGGATGACCAGATCATTCCGGTGGGCTTCCATCATATCCAGGAACGCCCCGACGTGATCCTGATGGGCGTGGGAGAAAAACCAGGCGTCGATCACAGGCTTTCCTTCCGTGTGCGCGCACAGAAACCGGTACAGGTTTTCCGCCTCGCCGGGGGTAAAGTACCCGCCGTCGACCAGGAAGAAATGGCCGGAATCCAGCTGCAGTACATAGCTCATGCCGCAGTCCACAATGGACTGATCCAATTTCAATTGATACAATACCGCCATGGGGCAGCATCTCCTATCGTTTTTTGAGTTTGCAGGGAAAAGGGGATTTCAGGAACGCTTTAAGGCAGAGTGGAGAGTTAAGAGTTGAGAGTTGAGATGATATCATGTTAATCACAAAAGCATCCTGCTTTGATTGACTATATAAATCTCCACTCTCAACTCTCCACTCTCAACTCTTTTGCTGACTTAAAGCGTCCTTTAAGCTCCCGCTGCACAATCGCTTTTGTCATCCCTTGATGGAACCGATCATGACGCCCTTGACGAAATACCTTTGCAGGAATGGATACACGCACATGATGGGCAGGGTGGCCACGGTGATCACGGCGAATTTCAGGGCTTCGTACAGCAGCGTCATTTCCGCCTGATTCACCGTATCCGCGCCGCCGGACATATCGCCCAGCTGGTTCTGGATCAGGATTTCCCGCAGGAACACCTGGAGGGGATAGAGCTTTTTATCGTTCAGGTAGATCATGGCGCTGAAATATGCGTTCCAGTGCCCCACGAAATAGAAGATGACCATGACCGCGATGATGGAGCCGGAAACCGGCAGCACGATGCGGCAGAGGGTGCCGATGTTGGAGCAGCCGTCCACATAGGCCGCCTCAATGATTTCCTGGGGAACGGAATGGGTGAAGAAATTCCGCATGATCAGCAGGTTCGTGGCGGAAATGGCGCCGGGCAGCAGCATGGCCCACACGGTATTGATCATGCCGAGGTTTTTGATGGTGATGTAGGTGGGGATCATGCCGCCGGAAAAGAACATGGTGAAGGAAATCAGGAAGGTGATGGCGGTGCGGCCCCACAGGTCGGGCCGGGAAAGCACGTAGGCCCCGGCGGTGGTGAGCACGATGTTGATGGCCGTGCCCGCGAAGGCGTAGAAGATGGCGTTGCGGTAGCCCAGCAGCACGTCTTCGCTTTTGAATACCGCTTCGTAGGCGCGGAACTGGATGCCCTTGGGCAGCAGCACGATTTTGCCGGATACGATCAGCGCCGGATTGGAAACGGAGGCGGACAGCACATAAATCAGGGGATAGGCGCACACCAGCATGAACAGGATGGCCAGGGTGTAGGTGACGATGCCGAAAACCCGGTCCTCCGCGGATAGGCGGATGCGGCGTCTGCGGTAGCCTGCCTTTACCATAAGCTCACCTCCGATACGCGCTTGGAAATGGTGTTGACCGTGATCACCAGAATGAAATTGACCACGGAATTCATCAGGCCCACAGCGGTGGCGTAGCTGGTTTGGGCGCTGCGGATGCCCTGCTGATAAACGAAGGTGGAAATCACCTCGGAAACGCCGATATTCAGGTCGGTCTGCAAAAGGAATACCTTCTCAAACCCAATGCTCATCACCCGCCCGCAGTGCAGTATCAGCATGATGGCGATGGTGGGCATGATGGAGGGCAGGGTGATCCAGCGCAGCATTTTCATGCGGCTGGCCCCGTCGATTTTGGCGGCCTCGTACATCTGCACGTCCACGCTGCTCAGGGCGGAAAGGAAGATGATGGAGTCCCAGCCGGTATTGGTCCACACTTCGGAAATAACGTAGAGCGGGCGGAACCATTCCGCTTTGGCCATGAAATAGATGGGATCGCCGCCAAAGGCTTTGATGAGGGTGTTTACGATGCCCGTTGACGGGGAACAGAACGCCGTGATCATGCCGACCACCACCACCGTGGACAGGAAGTGGGGCGCGTAGGTGATGGTCTGGACGGTTTTCTTGCAGGGGCCGTCCCGCATTTCATTCAGGATCAGGGCCAGCAGAATGGGCAGCGGGAAGGTAAAGAACAGCGTGAGCAGAGAGAGCACCAGGGTGTTGGAAATGATCTGCCAGCAGGTGTAGGTGGAAAAGAAGCGGATGAAGTGCTTCAGGCCCACCCAATCGCTTCCCCAAAAGCCGCGCCGGGGCTTGTAATCGCGGAAGGCGATTTGCAGCCCGTACATGGGCAGGAATTTGAACAGCACAAAGTACGCCACAACGGGAATCAGGATCAGGTACAGATCCCAATACTTCCGGAGGGAGCGCTTGACGGAGGGCCGACGGATTTTCTGCATGCGGTTTTCCTTCTTTCGTCAGGAAGGTGTGGAAAAGGGGACGCGCCGCGCATGTGCCCAGGCGCGTCCCCGCAAGGCGATGGATCAGAGCCCCATCCGTTCGACGGCGGTGGAAATCACGGTCAGCATCTTGTCAACGCCCATATCCTTGGTGCGCTGCACGTAAGCGTTCCATTCCGCGTCGTTCAG
>CACWWM010000127.1:0-1672 GCA_902764565.1 uncultured Eubacteriales bacterium | reverse complement strand
AATTCGGCGCAGGTCTGCTTCACGTAGCTGTCGATTTCGGTGCCCACGGTGGAAACGATGTCATTTTCTTCGGTGGTGTAGGTCAGAATGGGCCAGATGGTATCGGGGATGTAGTTCACCAGGGTGGCGGCGGAAGCCACGGGGATGGGGGTCATTTCCATGCCCGCGTAGCCGGGAGCGGACATGATGGTGGGGTTGTTGCCGCCGCAGTAGGGGGTGTACTGGGAAACCACTTCGTCGTAGCTCTTGTCGCCCGCCACCTGGGACATGATGGCGTCCACATAGGACAGGGTGCCGTCTTCGTTCTTCACATAGGTGTCGCCCTCGACGCCGTAGTGATAGTAGGCCACGCCTTCATCGCTGTAGAAGTAATCCACCCAGCGGAGGGCAACTTCGGGATATTCGCAGTCGGCGGTGATCACGAACGCGCCCACGCTGCGCAGATGGGAACGCATAAGGGGCCAGATGGCGCCTTCCACATAAGTGGAAGCGGGGGTCCAGATGGCCATGGCGTCGGCGGGCATGAGGGCCAGGTTGGTGGCCAGGTATACGCCCAGACGATCCTGGGTGGCGTAGCCGACGGCGGTGGCGTCCTTGAAGGTGATGCATTCCTGATCAATGATGCCTTCTTCATACAGCTTGTGCATGAATTCCAGCGCCTGCCGGAAAGCGTCGGAGGTCTTGGTATGGCGCACCAGGCCGGTTTCGGGGTCCACGTCGTATTCCGTGCTCTGGTTGCCGCGGTTGAAGCAGCCGTAGAGGCCGCCGAAGAGCTGATACAGGGTGGAAACGGATTCGGTCATGGGCACTTCGTCCTTTTCGCCGTTGCCGTTGGGATCGTTTTCCCGCATGGCCTTCAGCACGGCGTACAGCTCGTCCATGGTGGAGGGCTGCTCAAGGCCCAGCTTGTCCATCCATGCCTGGTTGTAATACAGCTTCTTGGCCATGCGGGAGGCAGGCGCTTCGCCGATGGCGGGCAGGGAATAGATATGGCCGTCCGGAGAAGTGATGGAAGCCAGCACGTCCGGGTTCTTGGCGGCGTAGGCCATGAAGTTGGGGGCGTATTCTTCCAGCAGGGGAGCCAGATCCAGGAAGTCGCCGGAATCGCCGTAGGTCTGCAGGTTGGCGGCGGAAACGCCGAACTTGAAGAACACGTCGGGCAGCTCGCCGGAGCTGATGGCCAGGGTCATTTTTTCATTTCTGGCGGAGGAAGGGATGCTGGTCCATTCGATATGAACGCCGGTCAGCTCCTCGTACTTTTGCAGGATGTACATATCCTTGAATTCGGGCTGGATGGAGGACATGTTGCCATAGAAGGTCAGGGTCAGTGGCTCCTTCACGATGGGGAAGCCGGATTCGGTCAGGATGGACGTGTCGGCCAGGGCAACGCCGGTCATGCACAGCGCGCAGACCATCGCCAGGGCCAGGAGACGGGTAAAGGTTTTCATGGGATTCCCTCCTTTAATTATTTTGACCGCCCGCAGGCGATTAAAATTCAATTACGCATGTGTAATATTTAAAATTGGTTTCCGTTACGCATTGATTACACGCATATCATATTCCTTTATCTTGTGTTTGTCAACCATTATTTTGCCGTTTTTTCACTTTTTTGAAAATTTTATATGCGTAACACGAATTTGATTCTTAAATTACACATACTTAATTTTGAAAC
>CACWWM010000126.1 GCA_902764565.1 uncultured Eubacteriales bacterium | reverse complement strand
AAAAGAGGGTGAACACATGATTCGGGTAGAAATTTTGGAGCAGAACCGTGCCGCCCTGCGGCCCTTTGTGATGCTTCCCTTCCAATTATACAAGGACGATCCCAACTGGGTACCGCCGCTGATTGGGGAGCAATTGCGTTCTTTATGCGAAAATCACGATGATCCCCGGCGTTTTTTTCTGGTATACGACGGGGAAAAGCCGGTGGCCCGGGTGATGGCGGGCATTGACGAACGGCTGAACGAGCGTCTGAACCGCAAGTACGGGTACATTTCCCTGTTCGAGTGCGCCCAGCGGCCGGACTATGCCCGCACGGCGCTGGACGCGGCGTGTGCGTATCTGCGGGAAGAAGGCATGGAAAACGTGATCGGCCCGTCCTCCATGACGGCGGACGATTTCAGCAAGGGCCTGCTGGTGCAGGGGTTCGACGGGCCGCCGGTGCTGTTCAACCCCTACAATCCTTCCTATTACGGCGATTATTTTGAAAAGTGCGGGTTTACCAAGCACCGGGATCATTTGGCGTATTTCATGCGCATGGACGAATTTGACCAGCGCGCCATGGAAGAAATCGTTCCCCGGGCCAAGAAGCGCTTCGGCTTCCGGGTGGAGCATGTGCAGTGGAGCCCGGAAGGGGAAGAAAAGCTGCTGCACAGCGTGAGCCGCATCATCCGCGAAGCGTTCCCGCCGGAATGGGAATGGAACGTGCCCACCTACGGCGATCTGCGGCGGGCGGTGAAGCGCCTGCGCCGTTACTATAAGCCGGAAATGACGGTGATGGCGTATGCCGATAAGCGGCCCATCGGCCTGGTGATCGCGTTCCCTGATTACAACCAGGTGCTGAAAAAGATGAAGGGCCGTATGCTGCCCTTCGGATGGCTGCATTATGCGCTGGGAAAGAGCAAGATCCACGGGGCCCGGTGCAGCATGCAGTTCGTGGTGCCGGAATACCAGCATAAGGGCGTAAATACCGCCATGTTCTACGAAGCCTATTTGGGGGCTAAATCCTTGGGCATCCAGTGGGTGGAGGGCTCTACGGTGGACGAAACCAGCGTTTCTTCCATCGCCAATACGGAAAAGATGGCGTCCCATCTGTACCGGGTGTACCGGCAGTACGAAAAAAAGCTGATCGAAGCTGACACCGAAAACTGAGGGCGCGCATAGGATGTGGCAAAACCGTCAAAAGCGAGGTGGATGCCATGTCCTTGTGGAAAGACGCGCAAAGCCCGGCGCTGAAAACGGAGGAAGCGGCGCTGCTCACTGCCCTGCCCCGGCATAGGGCCCGGGGCGCGGCGCTGAAAACCGTGCTGCGGGCGGGCCGCCGGATAGGAGAAAGGCAGCTGGGCGCGCCCCTTGCAGCCGGGAGCGCGGAAAGGCCCTCCGGTCAAACCCAGGCTGTTCCGGCACGGACAGACCGGAACCGGGCGGCGCTGCATCAGGTATGGAAACGCTGAAACACGGGGGAGAAGGCATCAAATCTGCCTTCTCCCCCGTGCTTTTGCGGATCGGGTTCCGTATTCAGCGGACGAACAGCTCCGTCACGTACACATAACCGTTTTGATCCGTGCTGACGCCGATGCCTACTTTCTTCCACTGGCTGCCCATCATGATGATGCGGTGGGCGGAGCTGCTGAGGAAAGCGGCCTCGGCTTTTTCCACGGTGGCGTGGTGGGCGATGTTTTCGCCCACGCCGTTATAGGCGTAGCCGAAGGCGGTGAGCATGGAGGCGGCCTTGCCCCAGGTGGGGGATTCGTGGGCAAAGTAACCCTTCACCATCATTTCCTGGGATTTGGCCCGGGCGATGGCGGATAATTGGCTGTCCAGGGGCAGGGCGGAAAGGCCGTTCCGGGCCCGATCCTGGTTCAGTAAATTCAGCATCTTTTGCTCTTGCACTGTGACAGATAATGTAGTATAATCACCCGTGCTTGGGGAAGAATTTGGTACATTGGGCGTGGAAACCTGCGGCGCGGGCGAGGGTTTCACCGCCGGGGCGGGCTTTGCCGACGCGGCGGGAACGGGGGTCGCCGCCGCTGCCGGGCGCGCGGTCTGAAACAGCACCGCGCAGTGCGGGCAGGCAAAGCAGTCCCTTTCGTTCCGGCACCGGGCACAGTCCAGCGGGCAGTCGCCTTCCGCCAGGGCCGCGCCGAGAAACAGCGCCAGGAACACCAAAAGATACAAGCCAAACCGTTTCATGTGAGATCCTCCTTTGTAATGATTTGATCCGCATGGAAATCGTAATCCAAAATACCATGATATGCAATTCATTTGCCATCCGGCTGCCATGGGAATCCATGGCAAATCGATCGGAACCAGCGCGCGGCACAATCGCGCAAGGATGAGGATGCGGGCACGGGCAAAGCCGTGGCGCGTCCCGCCGCTTCCGAATGGAAAAGCGGCGGGCATCCAAAGGATAGGGATGAGCGCACGGGCAAAGCCGTGGCGCGTCCGGCATCCAAAAGAAAGGAAGGAAAGCGTTCAATGCGGTTGATCAAATGCCCCCGGTGCGAACTGAACTACATCGCTCCGGAAGAAGGATACTGCAAAATCTGCAAGCGGGAAATGAAGGGCGAAAGCCAGAACGAGGAAATTGAGCTTTGCACGGTATGCAACGAGGCCCCGGCCCTGCCCGGCAAGGACGTGTGCCTGTTCTGCCTGAAGGAAATGAACGCCAACCAGGAACGCGAGGAAGAAGAAAACGAAGCGCGGGTGGACGAAACCAGCCTGGGCATCGATCCTGTCAGCGCCATGGATGAAATCATCCCCGAAATCGACGAGGATATCCCGCCCCGGGAGTACGACGAGATCGAAAGCGATCTGTCCCTGGAGGAAATGGGCGAGGAAGAAGCCGAGGACGAAGACGAGGAAGACGAAGAGTAAGTGGATATTTACGCGATCGGCGATTTGCATTTGCAGGGCGGCGCAGATAAGCCCATGAACGTGTTCGGCCCCCACTGGGAAGGCCATTTCGACCGCATTCGCCAGGATTGGCGGGAAAAGGTGCGGGAAAACGACGTGGTGCTGCTTCCCGGCGATATCAGCTGGGCCATGCAGACGGAAGACGCCATGGACGACCTGCGCAGCATCGGGGAACTGCCGGGACGGAAGATCCTGCTGCGGGGAAACCACGATTACTGGTGGTGCGGTATTTCCCGGCTGCGTGAGCTGCTGCCCCAGGGCATGTACGCCGTGCAGAACGATGCCATGCTGCTGGAGGATACGGCTTTCTGCGGCACCCGGGGCTGGACCCTGCCGGGGCCGAACAGCGCGCCGGAGGATGAAAAAATCTACCGGCGGGAGCTGCTGCGGATGGAAATGTCCCTGGATCGGGCCGTAAAACTGGGGGCCGGGCGGCTGGTGGTGCTGTGCCACTATCCCCCGCTGGGGGAGGGCGCGGCGGAAACGCCCCTGTCCGCCCTGCTGGAAAAGTACCCGGTGGACGACGTGGTGTACGGCCATCTCCACGGGCCTTCCCTTCGGGGCGCGGTCAACGGCATATACCGTGGGATTCGCTACCACTGTGTGTCCTGCGATGGGCTGGACTTTCGGCTCCTGAAACTGCCGGAGAGCACTTCGGTGGGGGACGAGCCCAATTTAAGCCCAGAAATGGAACCTGTTTCCCAATAATCGGCTGTTTTCGGCCGATTTTTTGCTTTTGAGTGCCCGGAAATTCCATTTGGTGGAGAATTCGGGATTCCGGGCGGGAGGTGGATTCGCCTTTCTGAACCGGCCGTGTCGGATGCTATCGAATTATGAAATGTTTATTACGAGCTCCCCAAAAAGCGGAAACAAAAAAGCCACGAAAATTTATTTAAATCATATAAAATGTAGAAGAAAATTTGTATATATTGTACATTAAAGAAAGGGACACGAAAACGTGTTCCCTATTTTTTTATGATAAATCAGAACAAATCGCTTGATTTGTAACAAAAAGACTACGGGAATATGACGAATATGTTTCCCAAAAACCCGCACACGAAATATCCGGGTGCTTGACAAAGAGCCAAAAAGTGCCTTAAAATGGTGGCGAAGTCGCAAAAGTGGCGAATAAGTGGCAGATTGGGGGGTGAAATGATGGCGGATGATTCTATCAAGAATCCGGATACCGTGGAAAACGACGCGCAGCCGGAAGAAAACGCCATGAACACCCCTGCCGAAAAAGGGACGGACAGCGAAAAGAAATTGCCCTTCCTGGGCTTTGTGGGCAGCTATCCCCATAGCATCGACGCCAAAGGCCGCATGATCATCCCCGCCGCTTTCCGGGACGCTTTGGGCGACCGCTTCGCCGTGGCTCCTTCGCCGGACTTTCAGGCGGTGGCCCTGTATCCCATTGCCGATTGGATCGCCAAACGGGACGAGCTGGCCGCCCTGGTGCGCTTAAAGCCTGTGGCCCAGCCTATCCTGGACATGTTTACCAAATACAGCTATACGGACTGCGAATCCGACGCCCAGGGGCGCTTGCTGCTGCCCCAGCGCATCCGCAATTGGCGGCTGGGCGACGCGAGGGACGTGGAAGTGAACGGCACGTACAATCACATCCGCATCATTCCCGCCAACGTGGGCAAGGAGCAGGATCGCGCCTTCGATGAAAAGTATCCCGATCCGCTGGCGTTCCTTACGTCCCTGCAGGACGGAAATACGTTCTAATCTATCGAAAGGAGGAATATACTCATGCAGAAGGGTTATACCGCACAGTATGTGACGGCGGGCCTGCAGGCCGCGCCGGGTATGCGGATTCATGTGCGCAGCTGTGTGAACCTGCCCGATTCTGAAGCGGGGCAGGCCCACGATTCGGACCGGCAGCCCTTCCGGGCCGGCCATGTGCCGCCCGCGCCCCGGGAAAGCGTGGTTGTTCCTCTGCGGGGGGCGCTCATTTTCCTGTGCGTCCTGTTTTGTGTTTTCGGCGGCCTGATTATCGGCAAGGCCGCCCAGCGGTCGGAGCTTTCCAAGAAGATCACCAGCATCGAACAGGAAATCAGCAACACGCGGATCGCGAATCAGGCGCTGGCCGCCCAGGTGGAAGAAGCCCGGGACGCCAGCCGGATCTGCGATATCGCGTGCCAGAAGCTGCAAATGACCGCTCCGTCCCGCGCCACCACGGAATATGTGACCGCGCCGAATACCCGGCCCTTTGAAATCAAAACGACGTTCCAGGCGGCTACCTCCCCCTACGCCGCGCTGGATGGAATGATTACCGGCAGCCGCTGACCGGAAGCTTTCGGCTGCCCGTGGGGAGGACTGCCATGCGCACGGGGCTGAAAATCCGCAGAAGATTACTGACGATGCTTTCGGCGATGACCCTGCTGTTTTCGCTGATCGGCGTAAGGATTGGCAATCTGACGCTGGTGCAGGGCGAAGCCCTCACGGCCCGGGGCGTGCGGCAATGGACGCGCCAGGGCGTGGTAACGGCCCAGCGGGGCGCCATTCAGGATACCCGGGGCAACGCGCTGGCCCTGTCGGCCACTGCGTATATCGCAACGGCCAATCCCCAATTGGTGACCGACGAAAGCAGGTTCGCCCAGGTGATGGGCGGGCTGCTGAACGCCGACGCGGCGGCCATGGAAAAGAAGCTGCAAAACAAAAAGCTGGCTTCCGTGATCCTAAAGCGCCAGGTGCCCCGGGAAACCGTGGATCAGATTCGCGCCCTCAGGAACGAAGACCCGGACATGCAAACGCTGCTCCGGGGCGTATCCTTTGACGAGGACGCACGGCGCGTCTATCCCAAGGGCGCTTTTCTCACCCAGGTTTTGGGCCTGACCAACGTGGATTCCGTGGGCCAGAGCGGCCTGGAAAGCGCTTACGAAACGCTGCTGCGGGGCAGGGAGGGTTCCCTCCGCACGGAGGTGGACGCCCGATCCCGGATGCTTCCGGACGGAAAAACCGCTTATGTGGCCCCCCAGCCGGGCTACACCCTGCGCCTGACGGTGGACAGCACCATCCAGGGCATTGTGGAAAAGGCCATGCGGGAATGCCTGGAGGTAAACAGCGCCAAGTCTGTGCAGTGCATCGTGATGGATGTGAACACCGGGGCCGTTTTGGCGGTTTGCATGAAGCCGGATTACGACCCCAACGATCCGCCCCGGAACGATACCGAGCTGCTCAACGAGCTCATGCGCATGACGGTGATTACCGACGTGTACGAGCCGGGCTCCACCTTCAAAATGCTCACCTGCTCCGCCGCGCTGGACAGCGGCGCAGCCTCTCTGGACGACGTGTTTACCTGCTCCGGCGCCATTTATGTGGACGGCGACCGCATCCGCTGCTGGAAAAACAGCCACGGAACCCAAACGCTGCCCCAGGCCCTGGCCAACAGCTGCAACCCCGCTTTCGTCACCCTGGCCCTGCGCATGGGCACCGATACTTTTTATAAGTATCTGCGGGCCTTCGGCATCGGCGTGCGCACGGGGATCGATCTGCCGGGGGAGAGCGCGGGCATCCTGATCAACAGCCGCTATGTGAAAAACGTCGACTTGGCCCGCATCGG
>CACWWM010000125.1 GCA_902764565.1 uncultured Eubacteriales bacterium | reverse complement strand
CAGGAGCGACTTCCTTCAGCACCGACACGCTGGAAAGCGGCGTGTACTGCGTGGAGGTCGACGCCCAGGCGCTGGGCTACAACCAGAGCCACAAAACACAGTACTTCGCCCTGCTGGACGAAAACGACGCTGAATTCTCGAACGAGAACCGTATCTTTACCATCTCCGCCACGGAAGTGACCACCGGTACGGACGTGCGGATCATCGCATACCTGCCGGGTGCGGACGCAGTCGAGACTTATTTCAGCAAGGACGGCGGAGACCCGGAGGGCTTCATTTACGCGGAAGGCCCCGGCATGGGCGATTGGTTCAGGCGCGGCGATTCGGGTTCCTACGCGTTCTATGTAAGCGGAGAATACGACGGCGAATGGTCTGAACCGGAGCAGGTATGCACGCTGGAGATCACGGCGGAATACGAATTCGCTTCCGCCCCCGTGGTGACGGTCAACGGCTCCGCCCAGGGTGCTGCCGCGCCAACGGATGAAAACGATCCTCATCGGCTGAATGTGTCCATCCAGCGGGACGAAGAAGCCCAGGGCTACCATCTCATGATTCGTGAATACAGCGACAGATGGATGCTCTTTGACTGGTTTGTGGATCTGAACGCGGAGGAAAATGGCACGCCCTTTGAAATCAGCGGGGATACCGTTTCCGTCTCGATCTGGGACGAACGGATCGAGCCGGGCAGGGTGTACACGCTGGAGTGTAGCGCTCACGCGCAGAACTATGAATGCAGCGGCACAAGCCGCACCTTCCTGCTGCAGCGGGATGGACAGCAAGCAGTCACCCTGAATGTCAGCCCCATCAACGACGAAGGGTTCTGGACGGGCCGGGAAGTGCAGGTGACGGCCTCCGCGCCCAATGCCACGGCGCTCTATATCCGCATGAACAACGAGGACCACTGGTATCGCGGCGATACGATGAATGAACGCTGGAACATCTGGGATATGGGCACCATGTTCTATGCCTACGCCACCACCGACCCGATCCCGGAGGATGACGGCTTCCTCTGGAGCGAGCTGAACGTGGATTGGAGCATGCAGTCCGAACCGATATGGATTGAAGCCGATACCCTGGGCGATACGGAAATTCCTTCCCTTGCCTTTGACAACCAGGTGGCGAAGGGCGAGTGGCTTGAAATCACCATCGGTGACGACGCTGACGTTCGGCAGATCGACGTGCGGATCTCGGATGACAATGGAGAAATCTATGAGTTCCGCCGCTACTGGTCGCCCGGCACCTATCGGATCGCGACCGCGAATCTGAACGCGGGCCAGCGGTATTGGGTGTGGCTGAGCTGCGTACAGGATCAGCACCTGTGGACGAACGGCCCGGGCATCGCGCTGTACGTGGGTGACCCGGCGGGCGACGCCGCATTCTTCCGGGCGGACAAAACCACGCTGTATCCCCACGAAAACTTCATCCCCGTGGTTTACGCGCCAGGCGCATTGCATATCTGGATCGAAGAAACCAGCGACGGCGGCCTCTGGGGCGATTGGAATGGCGAAAACGCCACCAACGACGCGGACTGGGATTGGTGGTACGAAGATCCCGGCGAGTACAGCCTGACCGCGTGGGCGCAGTATCCCAACCAGGACGAACGCACCCGGATCGGCGACCTGGTCTTCACCATTGTGGAACCCACCATGCTGGACGCGCCGGAAATCAGCGCGCCCCTTGAAGCGGATGTGACGCAGGATATCCAAATCATCGTTGCGCCCGTAGAATACGGGTACGATTACTACCTGCAGCTGCACTACTTCGACCAGGAAAACGAATGGATCGGATGGGGCAAGACCGTAAAGGACGTGGATCAGGAAAGCGGCCAGCTCGTCTGGACCGTTCCCGTGGGCACGCTGGAAGCCAATAAACCCTATTGGATCGACGTGTATGCAGCCCCCGCGCGGGATGATTACGCCCACGCCGACAGCAGCGCTTCTATCTGCATCATGACCGTGGACGGAGATGCAAGAGACGGGGGCATCACCCTGGCTGTGGTGCCTGGAAGCAACGTGACGGCAACGGACGAAGGCTTCTCCGTTCCCATCAACACGGACTTCGGCATTACGGTAAGCGCCAACGGAGGCACGCTGCCCACCGCCATCGCGGTATACATGGGTGACCGTACAGCGTACCGGTTCTTCAATGACGCCGACGGCTCGGCGGAAACTGAGTACGTAACCATGAACGAGTATCAGCCTTGGCCGGAGATGATCTTCGCCAGGGCCTGCTACGATGATCTGAGCGGCTATGACGGCTGGGACGACGTGCCGTGGAGCGAACTGAACTGGGGCAGCGTCAGCAACGCTGTGCAGGTGAACTTCACCGCCAACGGCCTGGCTGATCCGCCGGAAATCAACTGCAATTGGGCCACCATCGCCGGCCGCGACATGGTCGTCACCGTCACTTTGGGTGACAACGCCAACGAAGCCCACGCCAACATTGACAGGATCCTGGGTGGCTGGCAGCAGGATCTGGTCTTTGACCGCTGGATCCCCTGGGAGCCCACGGAGGGAAGCGAGAACCAGGGCACCATCACCATTCCCACGGACGGCCTGGCCGTCGGCGCGTACCGCCTGTATGTGGATAACTCCGGCGAGGGCTACGACAACAGCCGCGCCACCAAATGGTTCCACATCGCGGAGGATCCCTACGAGAGCGCATCCAAGCTGGTTCTGCCCGCCGGGCTGAAAACCATTGAGGATGAAGCCTTTGAAGGAATCGCCGCAGAAACGGTCATCATTCCGGAAGGGGTTACGAGCATCGGCAGCGGCGCGTTCAGGAACAGCAGCGTGCGCCTGGTGGTGATCCCCGCCAGCGTCACATTCATCGGGGAGGACGCCTTCGCGGGCACCAACCTTTACATGGTGTACGGCTTCAACGACGGCCCCGCGCTCCAGCTGGTGCATGACACGGGCGCCGCGGCGTTCTGCTTCATCGGAGAGTGAAGCACCTTTCCAAACAAAAAGCGTTTCCGCAGAAGCGGTATAACGCTCACTCGGTAAACTGAACAGCGCGGCTGAAAGCGTTCCCCATCCGGGCGCTTTCAGCCGCGTTATCATTGGTGGGATAACCGCGAAAAACGAAAAAAGGAAACGTCTGCTGATGTTTTATCAGGGAGCAGAGGCATGTGGTCATACGCTTGCGGCTCCCTGATTATCCTTCACTGTCAGCCGGGAAAAGTAAAAGCATATGAACCAATGTATGGACGTGGCATTGTAGAGTATGTCACCGATTCGGACGGACAAAATTTTTCATACGGTGGAGGAAAGAACCTAATCAGACTACAGGGAAATTGTATTAGTGCGGACAAAATGCAAAGGTTGATCCAGAGCCTTTAAGCATCGGTTGGGGTACGGTTGGGGTAGAAATAAAAAGAAAAGCCATGAAAACGTAATGTTTTCAAGGCAATTTGTGGTGCGGTCGACGGGACTTGAACCCGTACTCGGTTAAGAACACGCCCCTCAAACGTGCGCGTATGCCAATTCCGCCACGACCGCATGAAATGCTGTAAACAGCGTTTCATATTATACTCAATCCGGGCGCGTTTGTCAACCGTTTTTCTGGAAATCGTAAAAAATCTTCGGTGCTGCTGGACCCATGAAAACTGTGCATTGATGCCCGGAAAGCGGCACGCCGACGGTAAGCACAGGCGCTTTCAGGGCCGCCGGGAAGCGCCGGGGGAGAGGGAGACCGCCGGAACGGGGTCTGACAATAAGAAGCATAAAAAACGCCCGGAGGCTGGGCGGCTGCGCTCAGTCCTCCGGGCGGCTTTTTGCAGTTTTGTTAATCCTGCGCCAGGAATTCCTTGATAGCTGCGATGTTGGCGTCCTTATCGATCAGGTGGCCTTTCGTTCCGGCGATGATATCATAGGGATTCGTCGCTTCCAGGGGAAGTACCTTGAACTGCAGGGATTCAAAGATGTCTACGCCCTGCCGGGAACCCTGATAAGCAACCCGCGCCAGCGCCAGGGAAAGGGACTGGATCGTTTCTTCCGAAAGATTGTTGTAGGACATGCGGAAGATGGGGTCCATCTGCTCGCGAAGGAACTTGTAATCCTCCTCCGTCACGTCGTCCAGGTTAATGGCCCGGCCACGCGCGCTTTCGGGCGCGCCGTTCTCATTGGTGTAGAAGGTCACGTGATCGGCGATGACCTTGCCCACGCTGTCAAACAAGTTGGCGATGACCTTCGCTTCCCGTCCGCAGCAGTTATACACGGAGTCATACTGCAGCCAGCCAAAGCCCACGGCCTGCAAACCGTTCAGGTGCGTATTGGGGCCGAATTCCGTCAGGTAGTATTCCTGGGCGAGCATTTCCACGATGGCCTGGCTCAGGAAGCCGCTGCCAACCTGATCCTGCAGGGAGGCCTTCTTGGAGGCCACCATGCCGTTCAGGGCGTTGCGTTCCGCACGGGAGATATCCACGGTTACGCCGCCGTATTCGTCGATCAGATTGGCAAGGTTCAAATAGTTCAGCGACATATAGTATTCGATGTTCATGCCAAAGTTTGCGTTAAAGATCTTCATGCATTCCTCGGCGCCATTGTTCCGGTACGGCATATCCAGCTTCTGGGGCACGTCGTAGCCTTCATAATCGATGAACGTATCCCAGGTAAACATGACCAGACGGATCTTGCCGATTTCGGGATTCATGGCCACGAGCATCATGGTATTTCCCGCGTTGCCCTTATCATTGTTCATGCCTTCGTTGCAGATCAGCAGGAAATTCACCCAATCGCTGTCGCTTCCCGTGTCCTCCGCCAGTGCGAACACCGGCAGGAGGCACAGGGAAAGTACGAGCGCCAACAATCTGGGGATCAAGGTTTTCATTGTGCGCGGCATCCGGATTTTCATGAATTTGATCCTCCTTTACTGATTGCCCAGGGGCAGGGCGTTGCGGTTCTCATCGTAGCGGTTCGTAATCACCAGGATTCCGTCGCTGTCATAGTAGCCGTTCCAGCCCGCAACCCCGCTCTTATTGTTGGTCAGCTTGTTATACCGATTCAGATAACGTTCGGAGATCAGGCGGCCTTCGCTGTCGTATCCGCGTTCAACGCTGGCATACCCATCCAGGCAGTTGATCTGCGCGTGGATCGCGTCGAAATAGCCTTCCCAGGTGACGTTTCCGTTCTCGTCCTGTTCGTATTCCTTGATGGCGTAGCCGTCAGCCGTTACGATGGGATTGCCGTCTCCGTCGAGGAACGTGATTTCATGCACCAGGGTAACGGGGTAGTACAGGGTGCTGATCCCCCAGGCGCCGTTGGCGGCCGCGCAGCGATTGTCGCTGGCGTCCAGATAGTAGAGGAAGTATTTTTCCACTCGGCTGGATTCACTCAGATCGTAGTCGTACAGCACGCTGGCGTAACCGTCGTCATTCACCGCGGGGTTACCCTTAACGTCAAGCCAGGTTTCCTTGGCCAGCTTGCCAAACGGCGTGTATTCTTTGCTGATTCCATACGAGCCCTTCACCTGGGCCGCGTTGCCCGCCGCGTCGAAGTACTTTACCAGGGAAATCTGGCTGCGGCTCGTGAATTCACGGATGACCCGGCTGCAGCCTTCCGCGCCGACGGCGGCGTTTCCGTTCTTGTCATAGTAGTTCGTTTCGATGGGCCTGCCGTAGTGGTTGTATTTCTCGATCCGGTAGATGAAGGCGTCTTCATCCATCGTTTCGTCCGCGATGCGCATGACGTAGGTCTGTTCCTGCGCGTTTTCTTCCACCAGTTCGCGACGGCTGAAACCGTCGATGCTGATGGGCTTGCGATGGGTATCCAGGTAGTATTCCTCGGCGACCAGGCCGCTTTCAGTATAGGAGATATAGTGGGCGGCGTAGCCTTCGAGGCAGGGCGCCAGGTCGTCAAAATCGTCGTAGTATTCTTCGCTGATGATACGGCTCTTTTCGTCGTAATCAATGAGCGAATAGGAATACAGGGAGCCTTCGGGAATGACGCCCAGCGCGAAGGTATCCATGTATTTTTCCGAAGTCATGTTGCCCAGCTCGTCGTAGGTGTACTCAACGAAGGCGTAATTCATGGTGGTGTTGGTCAGGTTGCCTTCGGTATCGAAGTACGCGATTTCCGTCACGTTGCCCAGGCTGTTGTAGGCCGTCGTCTTTTTCGCGTATCCCAGCCGCCGGGCCTTCAGGTTGCCGCCCCGGTCGTAATAGCTTACGGAGGTTTCGCGGCCCGCCAGGTCGTAGGTGTACCGGATTTCCGCGTAATCGTTGGCATACAGCACAGGATTGCCGGAGATGTCAAAGTACTTGATGGACATGACTTTGCCGTCCGCGTCTACGTCCCGGGTGAGGAAGGAGTAGAGCCCGGTTTTATGGATGGCGGGCTGCCCCTTGGTATTCAGCAGACGCTCCTCAACGCAGTGGTTGCGGTCGTCGTAGCTGAAAAGGATTTCACTGTAACCGGACGCGCACCAGGAGAGCTTGCCGGTCTTGTCGTAGTAGGACTGCCGGATCAGGTTGTTCCAGG
>CACWWM010000124.1 GCA_902764565.1 uncultured Eubacteriales bacterium | reverse complement strand
AGCGGGCTATGCTGCCGCGTATGAGTTCATCGGGGAACTGTACCGGGACGGCCTGGGCGTGGAACAGGACGACGAAAAAGCCGCCGATTATTTCCTGAAAGCCGTGGAGCTGGGCGAAACGAACGAAGCCCAGGCGAACTTCGATCAGATAGTGAAGGACGGCAGGATTCCCGCGGATTATACCATGGATATGGATATTGATCCGCTGTGCGATTTAGGCAAGGCTGCTTACAGCGCCGAGGACTATGAAAAAGCGGCGGAATGCTTCCGGCTTGCGGCGGAGCTGGGAAGACGCCGCGGCGTATACAATTTAGGCGTTCTGTATTTTCAGGGCTTCGGCGTGGAACAGTCCTATGAAAAGGCTGCGGGATGTTTTCAGCAGGCGGCGGATCAGGGCCGCGGGCGCAGTATAATCTGGGTGCCATGTATTTGAACGGCATAGGCGTGGAAGAGTCCCATGAAAAGGCTGCGGCATACTTTCAGTCTGCGGCGGAACAGGGGATGAAAGAAGCGCAGCTTATCCTGGCTACCCTGTATATGAGCGGCTGGGCCGTGGAACAGTCCTACGAAAAAGCCGCGGCGTACTGTCGGCTTGCGGCAGATCAGGGGCTGGCAGAGGCGCAGTATCATCTGGGCATCCTGTATGTCAATGGCCTGGGCGTGGAGCGGTCCTATGAAAAAGCGCTTGCATACTGGATGCAGGCCGCGGAACAGGGATATGCCAGCGCCTACGAAGCCATTGGAGAAATGTACCGGGACGGCCTGGGCGTGGAACAGAGCAGCGAAAAAGCGGCAGATTACTTCCTGAGGGCTGTGGAATTGGGCGAAACGCAAAACGCCCAGGCGAATTTTGACAAGCTGGTGGAAGAAGGCAAAATCCCCGCAGATTATACCCCCAACGAAATCTGAAAAACAAAATTGAACAGGAGACGGTTTTATGGCTTGCGAACTGAAAACCCGAAACGAAATGGACAAACAGTATCTGTGGCGTTTGGAAGACATTTTCCCCACGGAGGCCGCCTACGAGCAGGCGTATGCCCAGGCGGAAAAGGCCATCGAAAGCATGGCGGCCTGGCAGGGAAGGGTAAAGGAAAACCCCCGTCAGGCGATCATGGACGCCGACGCCCTGGCCCTGCAATTGGATCATTTAGCGGCCTACGCCCTCATGCGCAAGGATGAGGACGGCTCCGACCCCGAGCGCCAGGGCCGGGCCATGCGGTTCCAGACCCTGGGGGCCAAGGCGGGCAGCGCCGTTTCCTTCCTGGACCCGGAATTGCTGGCTCTGCCGGAAGATACCCTGCGGGCCATGATGAACGATCCCGCTTTTGCCGATTACAGCGAAAGGCTGCGGCTTTTGCTCCTGCAAAAGCCCCACACCCTGCCCGCCGAGCAGGAAAAGCTGCTGGCCCAGGCGGAAATCGTGATGGACGTGCCCAGCGACGTGTTTTCCATGTTCAGCGACGTGGATCTGCCCCTGCCTGAGGTAACGGACGAGCAGGGTGAAAAGGTGCGCCTGACCCATGGCAATTACAGCACTCTGCTGTTCAGCCGCAACCGGGACGTGCGCCGGGAAGCCTTCCAGGGCATGATGGGCACGTTCAAAGCCTTTTCCTCCACCATGGCCGCCTGCTATGCCGGGGCCGTAAAGGCGGCCGTGTTCAAGGCCCGCGCCCGGCGCTACGATTCCGCCCGGCAGGCGTCCCTGGCCCCCCTGGAAATCCCCGAAACGGTGTACGACAATCTGCTTGCCGAGGTGGAAGCGGCCCTGCCCGCTTTGACGGCATACCTGAACGTCCGCAAAAAGCTGCTGGGCGTGGACGAGCTGCACATGTACGATCTCTATGTGCCCATGATCGCGGATTTCGATATGAAAATGACCTATCAGGAAGCCTGCGATCTGGTGTGCGAGGGCCTGGCTCCCTTGGGCGAAGAATACATCGCCAGGCTGCGGGAGGGCTTTGCCGGCGGCTGGGTGGACGTGTACGAAAACAAGGCCAAGCGCAGCGGCGCGTATTCCTGGGGCTGCTACGGCGTGCACCCCTTCGTGCTGCTGAACCACACCGACGATCTGGACGGGGCCCTGACCATCGCCCACGAAATGGGCCACAGCATGCACACTTGGTACAGCAACGCAAGCCAGCCCTTCGCCAAGGCCGAATATTCCCTGTTCGTGGCCGAGGTGGCCTCCACCTGCAACGAAGTGCTGCTCATGCGCCATTTAATGAAAAAATATCAGGACGATCCCAAAGCCTCCGCGTACCTGCGCAATCAATTGCTGGAGGCGTTCCGCACCACCGTGTTCCGGCAGACCATGTTCGCCGCCTTTGAAAAGGAAGCACACGGCCTGTACGAGCGGGGCGAGGCCCTGACCGCCGACGTCCTGAACAGCCTGTATTACGGGCTGAATGAAAAATACTACGGCGGCGGCGTACAGGTGGACGAAGTGATCGCCTGCGAATGGATGCGCATTCCCCACTTCTACCGCAATTTCTACGTGTACCAGTACGCCACCGGCTTTTCCGCCGCCGTGGCCATTGCCGACCGCATCCTGCGGGAAGGGGAACCTGCCGTCAGGGATTATAAAAAATTCCTGTCGGCGGGCTGCTCCGTGCCGCCCATCGAAGCCCTGCGCTACGCGGGGGTGGATATGGAAAAGCCCGACGCCGTGCGCGGAGCCATGCGGGTGTTCGCCCAAATCGTGGAGGAAATGAAAAGCCTGATCTGATACGATTCTTCTGTCACGTCCATGGCGAAGGAAGGAGAAATGAAAATGAAACGTTTTCTGTCCGTGTGCTTGCTGCTGGTGCTTACAGCCGTATGGGCCGTTCCTCTCCTTCCTGCCGCCAGCGCGGAAACGGCGGCCTCCATGCCCCGGGAATTGGAGGTCATCCGCCGCGCGCAAATAATCTATGATGAAATAACTGAGCAATTTAACGCGGACAGCTATCAGACCAACCTGAACCATATATTGCGCGGCTATACGTCAAAGCTGTCCGAAGCGAAGCAATTCAGCGCCCTTTACAATTTTCATACCAACATTGCCTCCACGCTGATCAGCATTGAGATCGGCCTTCTCATGGAAGACCCCAAAAGGATCGCCAGTGCAGTGGGCAATGCCGGACTGGATCTGGTGCTGGACGAGGTGCTTGACAAGCTGGATGTGAATATCGATATGTCGCTGGAGGATTTTGTTTTCAGCCAGGCAAAAATGGCGGCGAATTCCGTCGCGCGCTGGGACATATACGATACCATGAAACGGGCGCAGGAAAACGGCGGCCGATTCGCCAGCTACGCGGACGCAAAGCTCTTTCTCCGGCGGTATCTTGAAAACAAGATGAATATCGCCACGCTGACCATGGCGGCGGGGTACTACGAGCACTTGATGAACCGGAACGTGTTTGAAACCTTCGGCGATCTGTTTACCCATGTAGCGGTATCCAATCTGGGCGGAAAGCTCGGAAAAAACAAAATCATCAGCGCTTACCTGGCGGGGAAAGCCAGCACCGTTCTTTATGATTTTCTGGATCTCATCGGCCAGCAGATCAATGAAAAGTATGTGAGCAGCTGGATCAACACGCAAAAGGATCTGGTAGGCGAAATTGAGCGTTACTTCCCCGCGGACGCCGGGGGCCTGGGCCTGGAATCGGCCAGCGCGCCGAAGCGGCTGTCCAGGTATGCGGGCAATTGGGCCTGCGACGCGGAGGGCAGTCCCTTCCTGACGCTGGAAAAAAACGGCGGGCTCTATTATGTCACCGCCTATTACCCCGCGCAGGACAAGCTGGATCAATACGTGTTTGCCGGCGTGAACGAACACGGCGAAGTGTGTTTTCTGAACGCGGCCGACGCTTCCGTGTTTACCATGACGTTATTGGATGGCGAAATATCCGTACAGATCGACGTATACGGAAACGGCCGTGTGAATCGCAGCACGTTCCGCTGCCACTGGCAGGAATACGCCTGGCCCGCCCATTGGGTGAACACCGAGAACCCCGCCACCGTCATGGACATTACCTCCAACGGGGACGGCACGCTCCATCTTGCGGCGCACTTTGCCCCGGACGTAGACGTCGCCTTTGAATTTGCGCCCGACGATTACGAGATCATTTATTTCGACCGGGCCGGAGATCCTTTCCGCGGCGGCGATATGCGCATCGACGGGGAAACCGGGCAGCTGGAACTGTTTATTCCCATCGATGAAATAGACGGCGCCTCGCCTCTGTTCCAATACATTGAAAACCACGGCACCAACTATTTCTTCACCACCGATACGCCCCCTGACCTGAGCAAATACGGCTGGGCGCCCCATGACGAATTTGACGGATACAGCGAAGAATTCTCCGTCTCCCCCGAAGAAGCACAGCGGCTGTTTGCCTCCCTCAGCGAAACGCCGCTGATGGCCTGCTCCGGAGCGGGAGCCTGGGAAGGGCGGCTGAAGATCGACGCCGACGGCAGCTTCACCGGCTATTACTACGACGCGGACGCCGGAGACGAAGTGGTGTACGAGGTGTCCTTCTATGGCAGCTTCGGCCTTTCCGCAACGGAGCAGTGGGGCTATGCATCCTACGGCCTGTGGGTGGAAAGCCTGAATACGCTGCAAACCCCCGGCACACAGGCGTACACCACTTATGGCGACCGTATCGTCTACGACGAGCCGCCCTTCCATGCCGGGGAATATCTGCTGCTCACCCTGCCAAGCGCGGACAGCGACGCCGTGCCCGAAATGGTGCAGGGGGAAATCGGCGGCACCCTGGACGAATGGGAGGACTTCTCCCGCTTCATCACCCTCACCCGGCTGGACGACGGCTGGGGCTTCTTCGCCGATCCTTCCGATCCCCCCGCTTACGACCTGGAGCCCCTTCCCACCGCCGGGGATAATCTCCGCGTGGAATGGCCGGGCATTTGGAAAACCCAGGATCAGGTTTCCGAAACGTATCTGTATATCTTCCCGGAAGAGGACGGCGTCTGTCAAGCGATCATGGCATTTTCCATGAACGGCCGCACCCAAGCCATTCTGAGCCAGGTGTATGTCCTGGATGAGATCACGGCGGAATTCTACTTCCAGGAGGGGCTTCATGCCGGTCTGGTTCAGACGCCGGAAACAAAGGTTATTTCGCTGACGCCCTTCAGCTTCTGGAACGACGCTCTCGGCCCCTGGGAGGAACATATCGAAAGGGATTACCAATACATGGGCCCCCTGAACGATCCGAACAGCCAGATTCCCGCTTCCGTCTGGGAGCTGGTGAATAACGGGCCCATCCTCAGCGAAACGCCCGCCCCCACCGCCGTGCCCTACACCGGCGACGGTCAGGTGCTGGTGAACGACGAGGTGTGCACCATCGCGCTGCTGGGCGCGGAAATGCGGCAGAGCAAATGGGCCCCTTCGGGTGCTTATCCTGAATACCGGCTTGCCATGACCAACCATTTGGGCCAGGATTTCCGCATTCGTCCCGGCCAATGGAACAGAGAACGGGGTTATCTTATTTCCTACGGCTCGGTGGACGGGGCGGAATTAGCCAGCGTCAATCTGTTTGCCTCAGAGCAGAACCCAAGGGTTGCCGCGGGCAGCACTGTGGAAATGACCGCCTCTGTTTTTGGCTCCGGCTATGGGTATCAGAGCCTGGAAGAATTGGTGAACGTGGTGCTGTACTTTGAGGTGCAGTACGGCGACCAGTACAGAGAATACGCCGTGCATATCAACGAGGGCGGCGTTTATGAACGCAGGCAGGCTTCCGGGTATGTGACGAAGGAAGCGCCGGTTTTCGGATTCACCTATGAAATACCCGACGACTGGAACGCATATACCGACACGACGGAGGACGCTGACCACTACGGCGAATTTTGGATCGAGCCCCAGGATCGGCCCTGGATATTCACCACCATCGGCATTCTGCCGCCCCCGACCATGCGCGCCTCGATCACCGTTGAAGGCATTGTTCCGCAGCTGGAGCTTACGGAAGAAACCGACGACAGCATTGAAAGAAAGGAAGACCGGCTGATCGGCGGCTATCCGACCACTGTTTTCCAGTATGCGGGCTATACGTGGTATTACGTCCATATCGGCGCGCGCGTGCTTCGGATCATGGTTCCCCAATATCTTCCGCAGCAGGAGCTGGAGATCGTCGATCATTTCCTGAACAGTATTCAGTTTTTTTCCGACAACGCCGGGAACGGGGTGAAAACGCCTGCCGAAGGGCAGCCCCTGGCAATCGCGGAGGGTGACGCCGTTTATTTCGGGCATTACGAACAGGATAACAACACCCGGAACGGGGCAGAACCCATCGAATGGGAAGTGATGGGCATCCACCAGACGGAAAGACGCGCCACGCTGATGTCCCGTTATATCCTGGACGCCGTGCCCTATGCCAACCGGGACGCCGACGTTACCTGGGAAACGAGCAACGCCCGCGCCTGGCTGAACGGCACGTTCTTGAACACGGCCTTCACTTCCCAGGAACAGGCCGCTGTTTTAAAGCACATTGTGTACAATCAGCCCACTTTTGAGGACGGCGTGACCATCATCTTCAAAGCGCCCTATGATACCGACGCGGGCAACGATACCGAGGACCGGGTGTTCCTGTACAGCTATCAGGAAATCAACATGTACCTGATGCTGGCGGAGAAGCGCCAGGCGGTTCCTACCGCCTATGCCAAGGCCCAGGGCGCTTATACCGACAGCAGCAATCTGCTGGACGGACGGCCCGCCGGTTCCTGGTGGACCCGCACCCCGGGCAAGGTGCAGAACAAAGTGCTGCTCGTGAATCACAGCGGCGGCATCAGCAACAGCGCCGCCACCTACGCGGGGGTCGGCATTCGGCCCGTGATCCGGGTAAGCCTGGATGCTCTGGGCTGGACCATCGCACCGGAACAGACCGCCGCGCCCACGGAAA
>CACWWM010000123.1 GCA_902764565.1 uncultured Eubacteriales bacterium | reverse complement strand
CAGGGCCGCCTGATACGCTTGCACTCTCAGGCCATAGACGCTGTTGTCGATAAAAGAGGAGATCACCGTGCAGATATTTTGGTGCCCCTGATCGATCAGGCTTTTCATCTGTCCGAACGCGGTCTGAAAGTGGCTGACCTGAATGCTGGAATACAGAAGTTCGTCTTCCTGTTCCGGCAAAACGGTGTCGATAAAAATGGTGGGGCAGGGCAGCTGCCGGAATAAATCTCTGGAAACCGGAGCAAAATTGCCGCCGATGTAAATCAGGCCGCTCAGTTTTTCCTTTTCAAGCTGCCGGATCATTTCAGTCATTTTTTCCGTTTTGTCCTGAGCGTGATAATTATCATGAAAACCCAATACAAGATAGCCGGAATTGTGGATCAGAATGGACAGCATATCTTCTATATGGGAATAGAGAGGATTATAGACGCCTTCCGTCACCAGGCCGATCTTTGGAATGGCTTTTCCTTTCCGGCGCGGAGACACCTTCGGGGCGTATTGGTATTCTTCAATGATTTCCAGCACGTGTTTCCGGGTCGCTTCCCCCACGTCCGGGTAATTGTTCAGCACTTTTGATACCGTTCCCGGCGTCACATCGGCAATTCGGGCGATTTCCCGTATATTCATGGCACTGCGCCTCCCTGTGCTTTTTTTCAGATTGTGAGGATGGGCTCGATGCCAAGTCCCTTCAGCATGTCATATGCCTTGGGCATGCACGCGTCCCAGACCTGGCAGGGCTCATGGGCGTCTGACCCGATGATGACTCGCGCCCCGGACCCGACGACTTTTTGCCAGAATTTTATATGGGGGTACATGAGCCGCGGCCCTTCCGGATATTCGTGGATCCCGCGACGGAACCCATTGGCGTTCAATTCCAGGATCACCCCATAGCGAACAGCGGATTCGATGATCCTGTCAGACGTCGCGTCGCAGTTTTTATCCCACGGGAGTTTGTTCATGGCGAATAAATCGGGATGGGCCAGCATCCTGAACAGCCCCGTTTTCAGCGCTTCGTCGATCGCCCGGGCATACCAAAGATACATTTCCGTATCCGGGGCGTCGGCAACGAACAGGTATTCCCGATCCGGCATAGGAAAGAAATGCTCTCCCAGCAGCAAATAATCCAAATGATCTTCATTCAGCAGCCGTTCATAATAAGGAATATACTTGGGAAGATACTCGATTTCCAAGCCTTTGAGGATGGTCATTTGGGAAGCGTACTTTTCCGCCAGCCTGTCCACTTCGGAAAAATGATCGGACAGTTCCTCATACGGCATCCGATAGCCATAGTCATGGTCAGGGAAAGGGGCGTGTTCGGAAAAGCCTAAAATGGATACCCCTGCGTCCAAAGCGCAGCGGACATAGTCTTCCTCCGTTCCCTGGGCATGGCGGCAGCGCTGGGAATGGGTGTGGTAGTTCGTTTTCATGGGAACCTCGCTTTCAAAGCAACGAAACAAAACTTAATTTTCGCTACATGTTTCGGATTGCCCTATTTCGATTATAGCATATATACATGTTGTTTTCAAGATAAATTTCATACATTATTTCTATTTTTCATATTGACACCGGCGAAAAACCGTGATATGATGAACGCGAAATAACGAAACATTGGTTATGTTTCGTAAGAGAGTGCGAAGAAAAACGAGGAGGATTCACCATGAGCAAAAAGCTGACCGCCCTGCTGCTGGCCCTGTGCCTGCTGCTTGGCACCACCGCCGCCTTTGCAGACGGCGCGGAATCGTTTACCCTGCGGGTATGGACGCCCTCTGAAGACCAGAACCCCGACCTGGGCGCCTGGGTAAACACCCTGTGCGACGAATTCAACGCCGCCCATCCCGAATGGGATATCACCTTTGAATTCGGCGTCAGCAGCGAATCCGACGCCAAGAAGCTGGTCCCCCGCGACATGGAAGCGGCGGCGGACGTGTTCCTGTTCGGTTCCACCGGTTTGGAAACCCTGTGCCAGGCCAACGCCCTCACCGAATGGGGCGGCAAATACATGAAGTATGTGCAGGAAAACTATCCCGAAACCCTGGTGAACTGCCTGATTTACGCCGACGGCCTGTACGGCGTGCCGATCACCACCGATACCTATTTCATGTACTATGACAAGAGCGTGTTCACGGAAGAAGACGTCCTCTCCCTGGACACCATGCTAACCAAGGGCAAGGTTGCTTTCCCCCTGGGCAACGGCTATTATCTGGCCGCTTTCTATCTGGCCAACGGCTGCACCTTCTTCGGTGTTGACGGCAAGGACCGCGCCGCGGGCATCCAGCTGGGCGGCGAAAAGGGCGTGGCCGTCACCAACACGCTGGTGGACCTGGTCAAGAACGAAAACTTCATCGTGGCTGAACCCTCCGACGCAATCGGCATGATGCGCGAAGGCAACTGCGCCGCTTACATCTGCGGCACCTGGCAGGCGGCCCAGACCAAGGAAGTGCTGGGCGATAACTTCGGCGTGGCGGTGCTGCCCTCCGTGATGATCGACGGCGTCAGCTGCCAGCTGCGTCCCTTCACCTCCGCCAAGGCCGTGGGCGTGAAGAGCACCACCGAGCATCCCGTGGCCGCTTTGGAACTGGCCTGCTTCCTAGCCAGCTATGACGCCCAGAAGGCCCACTACGAAAAGCGCGGTTATGTGCCCTGCCAGAACGAGCTGATCAAAGAACTGGCCAACGATCCCATCTGCATGGTAGACGCCAAGACCGTCAGCGAAGTGGCTTTGGCCCGCGCCAGCTATACGGAATTCGGTTACTACTGGTCTCCCGCCGAGAGCATGGGCAACGAGATCCGCGACGGCATCGTGACCCACGAAAACGCCGCCGAAAAGACCGAAACCTTCACGCAGGCTGTCAATAACCCCGGTATCTGATCATACGTAAGAGGGGGCTGCGTCGGTTCTTTGTCCGATGCCGCCCCCTCCTTTCTTATTTCGATTGAGAGCGTGTGAGAATGAAAAAGAAAGCATTTAAAAGCAGAACCGGCATGCTGACGGCGTTTCGGAACGGGTCCGTATGGGTGTGGCTGTCCGCGTTCATTTGGGGCCTGGGCAATCTGATCAGGCGGCAATTCGTAAAAGGAACACTGTTTTTAGCGGCGGAGGCCGGGTTGGTGCTGTTCACGATCCAATCTGGATTGTATAACCTGGATAAGCTGACCACCTTGGGCACCGTGGCGCAGCAAAAGGTCTGGAACGACGAAAAAAGCATCTTTGAATATGTGGACGGCGACCGTTCCCTGAATATCCTGCTGTACGGGATCATCACGGTGGCCATCGTGGTGTTCGGGCTTTTGCTGCTGCGCGCATCGGTCAAATCCGCGTACAGCGCGGAACAGAATTGGAAAAAGCATGGCCGCGCGCCCACCTTTGAGCAGGATATCAAAGCGCTGCTGGATGAAAGGCTGCAGTTTTCCCTGCTTTCTCTGCCCATCCTTGGCGTGATCGCCTTCATTCTGCTGCCGCTGATTTTCATGAGCAGCATGGCGTTTACCAATTACAGCGTACTGGACAGCAAGCTGGTGCTGTTTGACTGGGTGGGGTTCAAGAATTTTGCCCGCACCCTGAGCCTGAACGGAAGTTTGGGCAGCACCTTCTGGTCCGTGCTGGGCTGGACGCTGGTGTGGGCCCTGGCGGCCACCTTCTCCAACTACATCTTAGGGATGCTGCTGGCGCTGTTCATCAACTGGAAAGAGATCAGGCTGAAAAAATTCTGGCGCTTCACCTTCGTGCTGACGGTAGCCGTTCCCCATTTTGTGACGCTGCTGATCATGCGGCAGATGCTCCAGCCCAACGGGGCCATCAACGTGCTGCTTCAAAACATGGGCTGGATCAAGGAACCGCTGCCCTTCTTTACGGATACCATGTGGGCGCGGATCACGGTGATCCTGATCAACATTTGGGTGGGCGTTCCTTATACGCTTCTCCAGACCACCGGCATCCTTCAGAGCATTCCCCAGGAGCTGTATGAATCCGCCAAGGTGGACGGGGCCAATCCCTTCGTGACCTTTTTCAAAATCACCCTGCCTTATATGCTGTTCGTCACCACGCCCTACCTGATCACGTCCTTTACCGGAAATATCAATAACTTCAACGTGATCTACCTCACGTCCACCGGGCTGCCCCGGGCCGTGGGTTCCACCGCAGGGGATACGGACCTGCTCATCACCTGGCTGTACAAGCTGACCATCGACAACCAGTATTATGACGTGGGCGCGGTCATCGGCATCATGACGTTCGTTACCCTGAGCATCGCATCGCTTTTGACCTTCCGATTCAGCGGGTCTTATCGGAATGAGGAGGGGTTCAGATGAGCAAACAGATCAAAGCGAAAAAAAGCGCTTGGCAGAAAAAGCCTCTGCACAAGCGGATCGGGATCATCCTGGCCCACGTTGTTCTGGCGCTCTTTGCGTTTTTGTGGCTGATCCCGATTTTCTGGGTCATCTTGACCAGCTTCCGGGCGACGAAGGGTTCCTACAGCTCCACCTTCATTCCCACGGCGTTTTCCCTGGACAATTATATCAAGCTGTTCACCGATTTTTCCGTGTTCAATTTCCCGCAGATGCTGCTCAATACCCTGATCGTGGCGGCGGCGACCTGCGTGCTGAGTACCTTTTTCGTCATTTCCGTGGCGTATACCCTGTCGCGGCTCCGCTTTAAAGCCCGCAAGCCCCTGATGAATGTGGCCATGATCATCAACCTGTTCCCCGGCTTCATGTCCATGATCGCCAACTACTACATTTTCAAAATGTTAGGGTGGACCAACGGGCCGCTGCTGCGGCTGGCTATGATCGCGGTGTATTCCGGCGGCGCGGGCCTTGGCTACCACATCGCCAAGGGCTTCTTCGACACCATTCCCATCGCGCTGGATGAAGCGGCCATGCTGGACGGCTGCACCAAGTGGAACGTGCTGAAAAAGATCATCATGCCGCTGAGCAAGCCTATTATTGTATTTACACTGCTCAATTCCTTCGCCGGACCTTTCAAAGACTTTATGCTGGCGAAGATCCTGTGCGGCCCGAACAAGGATTATTTCACAGTGGCCGTGGGCATGTATCAGATGCTGGAGCGGGAGTATATCGATCAATGGTTCTGCAGCTTCGCGGCCGCCGCGGTCATCATATCGATCCCGGTGGCGTCCCTGTTCCTGACCACACAGAAGTATTATTCCATCGGTTTCAGCGGTTCCGTGAAGGGATAATCATTTGCCTTGCCAATATGGCAGGGCTTTTCACTGCGTGCGGATCAAACCAGATACGGTGGTTGTCAGTGTGGCCTAAGTGAGCGAGAGAACAGAGTGCAGAGTACAGAGAAAGTTTGTCTGAATAAACTGTACCGGCCTTTGTCATCACTATATCATCTGTACTCTGTACTCTGAACTCTCTTTTGCGTCAGTGCTTCGTCTAAGGTATTACGTAATGTGAGGATGGATAAAGATGGAGTCAGTTTTGACGGTCTGCGGTAGGGAATATGAGATCATCCATTTGCTGGGGCATGGAAAAGGCGGCTATTCCTATCTGGCCCAGGCAGATGGAAAACAGTTCGTGGTCAAACAGATTCATCACGAGCCCTGTAATTATTACAGTTTTGGCAATAAAATCGAAGCGGAGTGCAGAGATTACGAAAGGCTGCTGGCTGCCGGCATCCGGATTCCCAGGATGGTTGCGGTGGACATGGACAGAGAGAGGATCGTAAAGGAATATATCAGCGGCAAAACGGTTTTTGAGCTTGTCCGCGATTGTCTGCCGGTTCAGCCCTATGTGGAGCAGGTAAGGGAAATGGCCGCCCTTGCGAAAGCGGCGGGCCTCAATATTGACTATTTCCCGACGAATTTCGTCGTTCAGGACGGCCTGATCTGGTATGTGGATTATGAATGCAATGCCTATATGGACGCGTGGAATTTTGAAAACTGGGGGATCAAATACTGGTCGCGCACACCCGAATTCGAGGATTATCTGAGAACGCTTGGGAGCTGACCGTTCTTTGCTGGTGCGGAATATTACAAGTATTCTGTATCCATGAATTCACGGTTGCTTTCGCTGCAGCTGAGCCGCATCACGGTGTCGACGTAGGCGCAGGCGAAACGAAGGCCAAGCCTGCGCTGGGACGCTGTGGAGAAATGAAGCGCGTCCCCTTTATCTTTCAGGTCGTGCGCTGTGACGCAGCAATACGCCGGGTTTGATTCCGCAAACGCATGAAGCTGGCTGTTAATGACCCGATGATACAGGCTCGTCGCGTTGACATCCAGATAATCGCCCAGTTCGGCCACAAGCACGGGAAGGGATGGACTGCACGCGAGGCGGTTTTTCAGCGCGCCAATGACGCGCCGGAAGCGTTTTAAATAAGTATAGGACTTTTCCATATGCTTGCTGTCGTTCTCACCCTGATGCCAGAGGATGCCGCAAAGATGGGCGTCCTGATCCGCGTCAAGGGCATCCTTGGTCTGCTCCACCGCGGTCTCAAACAGCGGTTCTCCGGGCAGCCACTGATCCAGGCCGGAACCGCCCAGCGAGCAGGGAATCAGCCCGATT
>CACWWM010000122.1 GCA_902764565.1 uncultured Eubacteriales bacterium | reverse complement strand
CAGCACCGGTGCGTATGCCGGGATCGGGAAGGCGGCGCGCTGTTCGATCTGCCCCTGCCCACCGGCGTGTGCGCCATGACGGTGTGGGATGAGCGGGTCTGCGCCCTGTCCGCCGACGCGGACAGCGTGACCGCCTTTTCGGCCCATACGGGAGAGCCGCTTTGCTGCGCCCCGGCGGGAGTATACCCCCGGGATCTGTGCGTTTCCCGTCAGGGCAAATTTCTGGCCGTGGCAGGCGGCGCCAGCGGTACCGTGCTGCTGCTGGATCGGGACCTGCGCCTGCTACCGCCTGCCGGGCGCCGTGTGCGGCGTATGCTGCCTTCGGCGCGGCCTGCTGGCCTTGTGCGCCGTGGAACGGGGCGATATTGAAACCAGGCTTTTGCGCGTCAGCCTGCGCGGTGCGGCGGAGGAAGTGTTTTCTTCGTCCCTGGTGCCCTCGTGCCTGTGTCCCCTGCCAGGAAACGGCTGCGCCGTGGGCTGCATGGGGCAGGTACTGTTCCTGTCCGCCGGATATAAAACCGTGGAAGCGCTGCCCTGTCCCTGTCCCGTGCGCCTCCGCCCCACCCGCCGGGGCGTGCTGATCTGCGATCCCTGCCAGGGCACGGCGGCGCTGGCGGGCGGCCCCGTGCTGTACCGGGGGCCGTCGCCTCAGGACGCGGTGATGGTCTATTGAAGGTGATTTCAAGGACACTTTAAGTCAGCAAAAGAGTTGAGAGTGGAGAGTTGAGAGTGGAGATTTATATCGTCAATCAAAGCAGGATGCTCTTGTGATGAACATGATATCATCTCAACTCTCAACTCTTAACTCTCCACTCTGCCTTAAAGTGTTCTTTTACCGAAAAAACAGAGCGCCTCACATCTTGCGTGAAGCGCTCTCAATAAAGGCGGGGTTTGCGTTCGCGGGCATACATGAGTTCCGTTTTATAGCTGCTGCGGATCATAAACTGGTAGGCGTCGTCCTTCTGCCCGTTGGGGCGCATCACCTTATACCGCTGCAGCTTGTAGCACCGATTTTCCTGCAATATAGGCAAATCGTCGGCAATCGCCTGGGCCAGGGCCATGGTGCGGCGGGGATTCAGCGGCCTGTGACCCCATTCCGACATGACGAAAGCCCCCAGTTCCCCCGGCGGGCACACCGAAAAAAACACGACGCGGGTACGCTCGATAATCACATGGTCGATATTGTGTCTGCGGGCTTCCACCACCAGGGGATAGATTTCATAGTACAGCATGCTGCCCCGCATGCGCGTCTTATCCATCAGTTCATGCTGACGGCGGACGTGATCCATCCACAGGATCGCCAGCATGCCCAACGCCGCCGCACAAAAAAACAGCGTCCATCCGCTCATTCGCATGAACTCCTTTCTTCATCAATATATAGTGTATTGTATCACCCACTATACACAATTTCAAGGCTGGTATAAGATTGTACGGAAATTGTAATATTTTTAAAAAAAATGTCAAAAAAGCGCGGCGCGTCTCCGCTTCCGGAAGGCGCGCCGCGCAGGGATGCTCATGGCTTTTCTGAATACCGGCTGACGAAATCGTTCATGGGCAGCGGTTTTGAATAATAATACCCCTGCAGGAAATCGCAGTGGATGCCAGCCATGGCGTCGGCTATTTCCTGGGTTTCGATGCCCTCCGCCGTGATGCTGAAGCCCATTTCCCGGAAGGCCTGCACCAGGGCGGGCAGCAGGGAATCCTTGTCCCGGACGTAATCCCAGACGATGCTCATATCCAGCTTGATGCTGCTGAAGGAAACTTTTTTCACCTGCGCGAGATTGGAGAACCCCGAACCGTAATCATCCAGCGCAAGCTGGAAGCCGTACTGCCGCAGTTTTTCAATCTGGCGTTCCTGCTTGGTATAATTGATCATGGATTCCTCCGTGATCTCCAGATGAATCTGCTCGGCGGAAACGCCGTATTCCCGGAGAATGGAGGAAAACAGGCTGGGCAGTTCGCTGTGCAGGCACTGGATGGGCGACAGATTCACATTGATCCAGCGCAGGCCGAGCGCTTTCATATCGTGATCCCGGATAAAGGCGCATACCTTGCGGAGCACCTGCTCGCCCAGCATATTGATATGCCCGTTTTTTTCCGCGATGGGAATGAACAGACCGGGCGGAATCAGCTCGCCGTCCTCGTTTCGCAGACGGGCCAGCGCTTCGGCTGCCACAAGCTGCCGCGTGCGGCCGTCCACGATGGGCTGCAAAAACACCTCCGCCAAATCCTTCTCCACAGCCTTGTCCAGGAAACGTTTGATCTCGATCTGCCGGTCGATCTCCCGGAGCGCTTCCTCCGACATGAGGGTTTGTTCGATATCCGCGCTGCTGCCCGCTTCGTCCAGCGCATAGATCAGCATATTCACGATCCGATCCGCGGGATCGTTCCGGCTGGTCAGCCCGATTTCCAAATACGTCACATTCAGATACAGATCGGCGCTTTCAGCCCGCCAGGGCTGCTGGAAACGGTCTGAAATCTCCCGGCGGATTCTTTCCCAATCGGCGTTTTCCGGCCCGGCAATGGCAAAATTACCGCCCCGCACGTAGAACAGAAGCATCTGCGGGAACTGCTTTACCAGCCAGCTGATGATCAGGCCCAGCCCCTGATCCATTTGCAGACCGCCGTACATGCTGCGCTCGTCGTTGTAATTCCGGATGGCAAAGCCGAGAATACGGCTGTCTTTCCGGTGCAGCGGATCGTCCAGCCAGTCGGTGAGGGCGCGGGTGTTGAAGGCGGGGCCGCGGTCTGTAATATACAGATCCGGGTTTTCAAAGGAAATGAAAATGATCAGGATCGCCAGCATGCAGAACACATTCATGACCAGATACTGGGGCAGCAGGATGCGGGCGGTGTTGCCGATAATCAGGATCAGATGAAATGCCAGGGCGCTGAGCAGCGTGCTTTCCCTGAGACGCTTCCGGAACCAGAGCAGCAGGATCACGCCGAGGACCAGATAAAAGAAGGAACAAACGGGCAGAACCGCATACAGGGGGCCGCGATGATAACCCGCGGCATCCACGGTATAGACCGCGCCGGTGAAGGGGCTGGAGATAATAACGGCTTCGCTGGCCAGGAAAACGAAGTGCGTCAGAAGCTTTTTCCACGAAAAGTCCGACCGATCCAGCTTGAGCAGCACCATGGTCAGCTGAAAAAACGTAAACGCCCGGGCAATAAAAGCAACAAAAAAAGGCAGATTCAGCGCGGACGTCAGGAAAACCGGCAGGGCCTGATAATGATTGTCCGCCCATGTGGCCGCAAGATCCGTGGCAATCGTGGCGATATCCGCGATGATCAGATTCAGAAACGCTTTATTGATCCGGTTGGGAAGCCGGGGCCGGATAAAAAAATATGTCAGCAGGATCGACAGCACCAGCAGACTGGGAAGCACAAAATCAGTATTCCACCACATAACGCGCCCTCCTCATCGGATTAAACCGGTGCCTTTGCATCCGCGCGGTTCATCTTGTTTCCAATAGTTCATCTACATCTTACCATATACGCCGCTTTCTGTCCACTATGGATTTTTTTCAAAAAAAGCGGCGCGGCGTGCAGCCGTCTCCGGAAAGCACGCCGCGGCGGAGGATGATTCATTGGATCAGAAACCGTAATACATCACGTAATTATCCGCGTACCAGTCGGGAATCCATGCGCGGCGGGCGCGCTTCTGGCTTTGATCGTAGAACTCGATCTGGATGAAGTCGGAATCGCCGCCGTAAGCGTAGCCGTAAATGTCGCACTCCGCGCCGGAGGGGATATTTTCCTTGATGGCGCGGTACTTATACCCCGGGCCGTAATACCCCGTGATGGACTGGCTCAGGGTGCAGTGCCCAATGAGCTTCTCTTCGGGAATCTGATTCAGGTTCAGATCGCTGAACCGTTTTACCCCCGTGTACGCACGGTAGGTGGAGCCGGATTCCTTGAATTCCACCTGCACCCACCAGATTTCGTTGCGGTCATCATACGCCTTGGAGAGCACCGTGACCTTTTTCCCGGCGGACAGGAAGCTGCCCGGCTCGTCGTACTGGGTGCTGGGGCCGGTGCGGGTGGCCATCTTCATGGAAAGCGTGGCGGTCACATAGGCGTACTGGGTGTAATTGCCTGAAATCTGCGGCTGGAGCTGCACGTCGGCAGGCCGCGCAGTCCCATCCGCGGGGCAGAAATTGTTATCGTTCAGCCGTCCGCATTGGGGGCAGTACCAGGTGTCCGCCAGCGCCAGGGGAAGCTGGCACAGCAGCAGCGCCGTCACAAGCAGCGCAAGCATCCTTTTCATCCTGCACGCTCCTTTCGTCGTTGCGCAACGCCGCGTTATTTGGTCTTCATCTTTTGCAGCAGCCATTTGAACCCGCCCGCCGGCAGCGCCACGCTGCCCGCGGGCTGTTCCTTGCCGTCGATCAGATCCAGGAACATGGTGGGATCGTTCACCAAAGCGGTCTGCTCGGTATCGCCGAAGTTGAACAGCGCCAGCAGCTTTTCGCCCCGGGCGTAGCGCCCGATGCCCAGCACATGGTCGTTGCCCGTATTCAGCACCCAGGTATCGGCGCTGTCGTCGAACACGATATGCTCCTCCCGGATGTTTTCCAGCAGCCGGATGCCGGTAAACACCTGTCCGGGCACCGTATTCTTTTTGGTGCGCCGGGCCGCCCGCTTCCAGTCCAGGTCGCCCCGGTGCAGGTAGCGGCTGTCCTCCGCCTTGAGGGGATCGTTGTGGTAAGCGTTATCGCTCTCCTGGGCGATTTCGTCGCCGCTGTACAGCACCGGCACGCCGCTTAAGGTGAACATGAAGGCGTGCAGCATCAGATCCAGCCTCACGGCCTTTTCCATGGCGGCCTTGTCCTTTTTCTCTCTGGCCGTTTCAATGCCGCAGAGGGATGCGGTGGTGCCGCACAGCCGGGCGTCGCCCAAGCGGGGATCGTCGTTGTACAATTCGCCCCGGGACGGGCTGCCCGGATATTTGCCGGTGAAATAATCGTTCAGGAACTTCTTGTGGGGCACTTCCTCCCAGCCGAACCGGCGCAGGAAGGGATAATCCAGGCCCCAGCCGATATCGTCGTGGCAGCGCAGGTAATTGAGGAACGTGTACTGCTTGGGCAGGGCGAACACCTGCTCCATCTGGTGGGCCAGCAGCCGCACGTCCTTGGTGGCCACGGTATGCCAGATGGACGCCATGGTGGTCACGTTGTACAGCATATGGCATTCGGGCTTTTCCAGCGTGCCGAAGTAGGGCACCACCTTGCTGGGCTCCATCACCACTTCGCCCAGCAGCAGCGTGCCGGGACATACGATCTCGCACACCATGCGCATCATGCGCACCAGGGTGTGCACCTGCAAAAGGTTCCGGCAGGGCGTGCCCAGGGCTTTCCAGATGTAGGGCGTAGCGTCCAGGCGGATCACGTCGATGCCGTGATTGCACAGGTTCAGCATGTCGTCCGTCATATCGTTGAACACGGTGGGGTTGGCGTAATTCAAATCCCACTGGTAGGGATAGAAGGTGGTCATGACCACCTTTTTCGCTTCCTCGCACCAGGTAAAGTTGCCCGGCGCAGTGGTGGGAAACACCTGGGGCACCGTCTGCTCGTAGGCGTTGGGGATGTCCCAGTTATCGTAGAAGAAATACCGGTTCTGGTATTCGATATCCCCGGCCCTGGCTTTTTTCGCCCATTCGTGATCCTCGCTGGTGTGGTTCATCACAAAATCCAGGCACACCGCGATGCCCCGCTCGTGGCACTTGGCCGCCAGCTCATACAAGTCCTCCATGGTGCCCAATTCCGGCTGTACCTTGCGGAAATTGCTCACCGCGTACCCGCCGTCGCTGCGGCCCTCGGGGCTTTCCAGCAGGGGCATAAGATGCAGATAATTCACGCCGCAGTCGGCGATATAATCCAGCTTTTCCTGCACGCCCTTGAGCGTTCCCGCGAAAGCCTTCACATACATCAGCATGCCCACCAGATCGTGGCCCTTGTACCAGTCCGGGTAGGTTTCCCGCTCCCGGTCGATGAGCTTCAGATCCTCGGGCCGTTCCTCCCAGCAGCGGTACAGCATGCTCACAAAATAATTGTAGGCCTGCATATCGTTATGGTACAGCTCGCAGTACAGCCATTTCAGCTCGTCCTCGTGACGGCGGAACCGGGCGGCAAATTCCTGTTTCCATTCCGGATGATTCATGGGGACATTCCTCCTGTGTGCTTTTTTCACAGCGAACCAACGGGCATTTTTACGATCATTTCTGTAAGCATTATAGCATTTGCGGGATGAAAAATGCAAGCGGGGTTTCTTTTGTTCAAGGGGACGGCGGGGCTTTGCCCCGTACCCCACCAGGGGATTGAATCCCCTGGACCCCACTCCTGCGGAATGAGATTGTCACGCTGAACAGACAATTTCCCGCCGCCGCTTGGAAAAACGGTCAAACATTTTGCCATTGTGCTTCTGGCCCGGCCGCTGAAAGCGGCCAACCCGGATGCCTTGCATCCGGGGAAAGCCGGAGAATAATCCCTGAGGGGAAAGCTCGCTTTCCCCCTGGGATTTTCCCGGCTTTCTTAGGCCAGAAGCCTGCATGCTTTCGCAGATCCAAGCGACAGGCGGAAGCTGTCTGCTCTATCCAACAACGCTGTTTCGCCTATCGGTGTCCAGAGGGGGAACCCCTCTGGCGCGGGTCTGGGCGCGCGGAGCGCCCAGCATCTCCTCCCTGCCTTAGCCCAGCAATTCCCGCAGGGCCTGACAGGCGGCGTCGAAGGCGGCGTCGGAGGAAGGATAGGCATACGCGCCGCCCACGCGGCTCTTTTCGCCCTCGCGTTCCAGGGTTTTCAGCGCGTCGAACACCGTC
>CACWWM010000121.1 GCA_902764565.1 uncultured Eubacteriales bacterium | reverse complement strand
CGTCAGCACCGGGGCGACGGTATTCACGTTGCGGTGGGGCTGCTGCTCCCGGGAAAGCATATCGTCGTACCAGCCGGTCAGGTAATCCAGAATGGACCGATCCCCGCTCTGCTGATAGGTTTTATAAATGCCGTACAGCGCCACGCCGGTGGGCCATTCCCAGTTGTTCATGGTCAAATGCCCGCGGGAAGGGTCGTTGCCGTCCGCACGCTTCAGCATGCCCAGCACACGATCCGCTGTCTGCCGGTAGGTTTCACTCATAGGGGAAGTCACCTGCCTGTCTTCATCGTCGTTTGAAATCGTTCACTTATGATAGCGCTTTCATTATAACTAAATCATCCGTCCGTGTCAATATCATTTTCAGAAAAAATCCATAAAAACAGAATTTTCTGGTAGATACTTGCATTTTTACGGCATGCATTGTATAATGATAGCGCTTACAAAACGGCCCATGTGAATTGCATTTCGCTCCTTGGGCGAGCGGAGGTTTCCCATGCGAAATGAAAACGCTACCATTTATGATATCGCCTCGGACGCCGGGGTTTCCATTGCCACGGTGTCCCGCGTGCTGCGGGGAGAAACCAACGTCTCCCCCGCCACCCGGGAAAAGGTGCAGGCCGCCATTGACCGGCACAATTACCGCCCCAGCTCCATCGCCCGGGGCATGATCAGCAAATCCACCCATTCCCTGGGCATCGTGCTGCCCAAGCTGCTGAATCCCCATTACGCCATGATTTTTTCCGGTGCCCACGAGGAAGCCCGCAAAATGGGCTATTCCATGAGCCTGTTCCCCTGGTCCAGCATCGACACCCGGGCTTACGATCCGGCCACCATGCTGGTGGAACGGCGGCTGGACGGCGTGATCGTGTGCGTGGAGTACTTGTCCCCCGACCACGACGAGCAGGTGCTTCTCTCCCTGCGGGAGCTCAAGCGCTTCATGCCCGTGGTGCTGATCGGCTGTGTGCCCCCCTGGTACGATTTCCCGGCTGTTTCGGACAATAACGCCGCCATGATGCGTCAGATCGTGGCTTACCTTGTATCCTTAGGGCACGAAAAGATCGCGTTCATCGGCGGCGTGCAGGAGGATAAGGACCCCCTGCGCCGGGACGTGGGCTATATGGAAGGCCTCCGGGACGCGCGGCTGCCCTATACGGCCTCCTACCGCGTGTATGGGAAAGGCACGGCGACAGCGGGCGAAATGGCCCTGGGCAATATGCTGGACGCCCTCAAGCCCGAATACTGGCCCACCGCCGTGATCGCCCTGAACGATCTGGTGGCCATGGGCTGCCAGGCCGAGGCGCGGAGGCGCGGGCTGGTGATGCCCGACCAGCTTTCCATCGTAGGCTGCGACGACCTGTTCTGCGCGCCGTATCTGTGCCCGCCCCTGACCAGCATCAACACCCATCAGCAGCGCACCGGCGCGCGGGCCGTGCAGCTGCTCATCAGCGGCGAAGAGAAAAAAGAAACCGTCGAATGGGAAATGATCGAGCGCGGTTCTTGCGCACGGATCAAATAAATCGGTAAGAATACGGAGGAGGCGTGTTTATGTCCCGTCCGAAGCGAAAGGTGCTGGAGTACCGGAATTACGAATTGCCCGCCGATTTCCCCATCCTGGTATTGACGGGGGATCAGTGGCATATCAGCCCCATTCCGGGCAAGCATCTGCATATTCACAACTGTCTGGAAATCGGCGTCTGCCACACCTCCGGCGGCACCATGGTGTTCAACAATCAGCACATCCATTTCTCCGCCGGGGACGTGACCTGCATCGCCCGCAACGTGCCCCATACCACCTGGTCCGACCCGGAAGAGGCCAGCCGCTGGAGCTATCTGTTTCTGGACCCGGACGCCCTGCTGGGCCCCGCCGCCCTGCGGCAGATCAGCGGCCTCAAGGACGCGGGGTACTTTTTATCCGACTGTCATTTGCTGCTGCACGGAAGCAGGGACGGCTGGGCCAAACGGTACGCCGAGGATATCGTGCAGGAAATGGTGGAGCAGCTGCCGGGCTACCAGGCCCGGGTGCAGGGCTTATGCGTGGCTTTGCTCATCGGCATGCTGCGGATATACAGCCAGGAAGAAACAGAAAGCGTGCGGGACCCCGAAATGTCCTTCGTTTCCCCGGCGCTGGATTACATTCATGAAAATTATATGCTGGATTTTCCGCAGGAATGCCTTTCCCGGGCCTGCCACCTGAGCCCCACCCATTTCCGGCGGGTGTTCAAGGAGGAAATCGGCACCTCTCCCCTGGCGTTCCTGCATCAGACGCGCATTCTGAAAAGCTGCGCCCTGCTCCGTTCTTCCGGCCTGTCCGTCACGGAGGTGGCCGGGAAGGTGGGCTATAACTCCCTGAGCAGCTATAACCGGCACTTTTCCCAGGCGATGGGCTGCACGCCCATGGCCTGGCGGAAAACGGCGATGGACAGCCCCCGGCCCTCCCTGCTGACGTTTACCGGCTGGACGGCGGCGGAAGCCGTTCCGGTCGACAAAGAATCATGAGGTGCGAAGTATGATTTATTCCATTCTGGATTACGGCGCGATTCCGGACGGGCGCACGAACTGCGCCCCCGCCATTCAGGCCGCCGTGGACGCGGCGGCGGGCGCGGGGGGCGGCACGGTGCTTGTGCCCTCCGGCAGGTATTATTCCGGCTCCCTCCTGCTGAAAAGCCACGTGGAGCTGCGTTTGGAAACGGGAGCCGTCCTGATTTCCAGCCTGGACGAAAACGAAATCCACGCTTTTCCCGCCGCCCCGGGGGAACAGCCCATCGACGGCTGGAACGGCGGCTTTTTCTTAGGCGCGCGGGACGCGGAGGATATCCGCGTCACCGGAAGCGGCGTCATCGACGGCCAGGGCGACCGGGTATTTTCCGACGCCGACGTGGACGCCGGTTTCCATGAGTGCCCCCTACGCTGCGCGCCCTTCCGGCCAAGGCTTCTGCTGTTTGAAAACGTGGCCGGCCTGGAAATCGCGGGCATCACCCTGAAAGACGCCGCTTTCTGGACGCTGCATATGGCGGGCTGCAAACGGGTGCGCGTGCATGACATCCAAATCCTGAACAACGACCGGGGGGCCAACAACGACGGCATCGATCCGGACTGCTGCCAGGACGTAATCATTGCCAACTGCCTGGTGGAAACGGGGGACGACGCCATCGTGCTCAAATCCACCGCCCCCATGGCCAAGCGCCACGGGCCCTGCGAAAACGTGACCATCACCGGCTGCGTCCTGCACAGCCGGGATTCCGCCCTGAAAATCGGCACGGAAACCCACGGGGCCATCCGCCGGGTGGTGTTTTCCGACAGCGTCGTCAAGGACTGCTCCCGGGCCATCGGCATTTGGGTACGGGACGGCGGCACGGTGGAAAACATTCAGGCCCACCACCTGACGGGCGGCGTGCGGCGCTATGCCGACGCCTACGATCTGCCCGGCGCGCCCGGCTGGTGGGGCAAGGGCGAACCCATTTTTGTCAGCGCCACGTTCCGCAAGGGCAGCGCGCTGCCCTCCCCCGGAAAAATCCGGCGGCTGTCCTTTTCCCATATCAGCCTGGACTGCGAAAGCAGCCTTTTCCTGGGGGGAGAAGAAAGCAGCGTGATCGAAGACGTGCGGCTGGATGAAATCCACCTTCGCTTCGTCCGCCAGGGCACCCAGCCGGGATGCCTGTTTGACGAGCAGCCTTCCGCCCGGCACATTTACCCCCATACCATCCCGGCCCTGTACGCACGGCGGGTGAAGGGCCTTTCCCTGCGGAACAGCACGGCGTGCTTTACCGGAGAAGACGAAGCCTGGGACGGCACGCTGACGGAAACCGAGCACTGCGAGGATGCGTGCATTTGCTGGCACGATTCTTCAAGCGGGCTGTAAAGGAGCGCTTCCATCAGCAAGAAAAAAATCAGGGTTCAGCATACAGCGTGGATATTATGCCGCCAAACCGCCGGTTTTCCGGCGTTTGGATCAGCATGCGCACGCTGTACGCTGAACCCTTTTTATTTCATATTCCCTTACTGTTCGAGTCTCAGAGCCGCCGGGCAGCCTGGGCCACCCAGCGAATCCTTTCCTCCGGCAGCTCGTCATGGATGCTGCAGTCAGCGCCGAGAATAAAGCCTTTTCTGCCGCCCTGCTCAATGAGCCGGGCGGTTTCCCGTTCAATTTCTTCCTTCGACGCGGTGTACAGAAAGGAGCCGGGCCGGTTGTCAAAGCCGCCCCACACCGTACAGCCGAAATGCTCCTTTGCCTTCTGTATGTCCATGATGTCGAAATACCGGGACCAGCTGACGACTGCGGCCCTGTAATCTTCCCAAACGGAAAGGCGGTTGGGAATTTCCTCCCAGGCGCAAAAATGGATGGCGTTCATGGCGCTGAGAGAATTGGCATAATCCAGCACGGCCTGATCGCCCGGTTTCACCCAATCCCTGTATTCTTCAGCGGTAAAGCGGTTTTCCTCGCCGTTCTGCACGCTGTAGAAAATCCCGTCCGCCCCGGCGTCTTCAATGACGCCCCGGACCAGCAGCTTCAGGTCTTCCGCGACCACGCCGCAGGCATATTTCATCGCCTCCGGGTTTTCGCGGATCAGCTTCATCATCCTGGGATATCCGATTTTGAGCCTGATGCAGGACAGCGGAACAAAGATCAGGTACAGGGTGACGCAGTCCTTTCCCAAGGCTTTGACCACTTTCCGCGTCCTCTCTATCTGGCCCCGAATATATGGATGCAGCGGCCCCAGCGGCTCCAGCCTGAAAAGCTCCTCCGCCTTTTCGATCCCATCCAGCGCGGGGGAAGGCCAGCCGAAGTACTTGTCCCCGGACAGCTTCATGAAGTCCACGTCTGTGCTGCGGTAAAAACGCGCCTGGTATTCGGCGAAGCGGTCGTCATCGGCCCAGTAGGCAGGCGGAACGTGCTTCCACATGCAGACCGGCACGCGATCGGTTTCTTCTCCCCTGAACGCCGCGGCAACCCGTTCTCTTTTGTTCATTCGCTCGGCTCCTCCCGTGTGAACGGTTCTCTCATTTCTTCCCGAGAATCCGTTCGATCCGCGAAAGCTCGGCTTCCGTAAGGGGCGGTGCATTCAGGATCGACAGGTTGTCGATAATCTGCTCCGGACGGCTGGCGCCGATCAGCGCGGAAGTGACCGTTTCGTCCCGCAGCACCCATTGCAGCGCCAGATGGTGGAGCTTCTGTCCCCGTTCTTCGGCAATCGTTTGAAGCGCTCGGATTTTTTCCAGCTTTTCATCGGTCAGGCTTTCGGGCTTGAGATAGCGGCCGTCCGTCTTCATGCGGGAGTCCGCCGGAATCCCGTTCAGGTACTTGCCCGTCAGCAGACCACCCGCCAGGGGCTGGAACACGATGCAGCCCACGCGCTCCTGACGAAGCACGTCGGTGAGGCCGTCCTCGATCCAGCGATCCAGCATGGAATAACGGGGCTGGTGGATCAGGCACGGCGTTCCCAGGCGCTTCAGCTCCCGGATGGCCGCCTTCGCCTGATCGGGGCCGTAATTGGAAATCCCCACGTAAAGCGCCTTGCCGCTGCGCACGATCTGATTCAGCGCGCCCATGGTTTCCTCGATGGGGGTATCGGGATCGGGCCGATGGTGATAGAAAAGATCCACATAATCCACATGCATGCGCCGCAGGCTCTGGTCGATGCTGGAAATCAGGTATTTCCGGCTGCCGTGGTCGCCGTAGGGGCCGGGCCACATATCGTACCCCGCCTTGGTGGAAATGAACAGCTCGTCCCGGTGGGGCTTCCAGTCCATATCCATATGCCGGCCGAAATTGCGCTCGGCCTCGCCGTAGGGCGGGCCGTAATTGTTCGCCAGGTCAAAGTGGGTGATGCCGTGGTCGAACGCCGTGCGCAGCATGGCCTGCTGGGTTGCGAAAGGCGTAATATTGCCGAAATTGTGCCACAGGCCCAGGGAAAGCAGCGGCAGCATCACGCCGCTGTTTCCGCAGCGGCGGTACTTCATGGTCTGATAGCGGTTTTCGTCTGGCAGATACATGGCGGACAATCCTTTCTGATTCCGAAAATTTTTATCAAAACCGGGGCCCGAAGGCCCCGGCTTTTTTGTTCAGTTGAGATTAGTTTTCAGCGTCGTACACCTGGGCCTTTTCGGCGTGGATCTCGTCCAGACCGGCGGCGCAGTATTCCTTCACCAGTTCATCGTACAGGGTATCGAACTGATCCGCGGGGCAGGTGATAACCTGGGCGGAAATCGCCTGGAAGCGGGCGCGCAGGTCTTCGCCGTACTCGGACTGGCTGGTGATGGGGGTAGTGAAGCGGTAGTTGCGGATATAGGTCTTGTTGGCGTTGTTCTCGAGGATCTGGTCCATCAGGTATTCATAGCCGTTGGGGCAATAGGTGGCAGCCATGGCCTCCGGGGAGGTGGCGTCGCGGCGGGTCTGGGTTACCATCACGAACAGGTCGATGTTGGCGTTGGTGGACACGAAGCGATCGGGGCCGTCATACTCGGAATTCAGCACCTTCAGGCCGTCGACCACGTTATAATGCTTGCCTTCTTGCCTTCTTCGCCGTATTCCAGGTATTCCAGCACTTCGGGCTGCGCCATCCAGTTGATGTACATCATCACGGCTTCGGGATGCTTGCAGCGGGCGGAAATACCGGTGGAGATGCCGATGGGGTCGGCCTGGTAGTCGTACAGGGTTTCCCCCGCGGGCACGCCGGAGTAGGCGTCCAGGATAGCCAGCTTGGCATCGGGGCAGTTTTCCATCAGGGTGGAAATTACGTCGCTGTTCTTGGCCAGATAGAAGCCGTACACGCCGGCTTTGCCGTTCACGAAGTCGGATTTGGCCTGGCTGCCGTCGGTATCCAGGGCGAATTCCTTGGAAATCAGGCTTTCGTTGTACATGGTGTTGAGCACTTTGTAATTCTTCTTGATGGGTTCCCAATCCAGGGAGACCACCTGCAGGTCGCTGTAGATGGCGATTTCACGGGG
>CACWWM010000120.1 GCA_902764565.1 uncultured Eubacteriales bacterium | reverse complement strand
TTCCCGTAAATCGGCGTGGAGCCGGAGCATGATGTCCGCGCCGGCGTCGGCGGCGATCTGGCAGCGCTCCTGATTGGTGTGGAATATATCCTGCCGCTCACGGGTCATGACCACGTTCGCGCCCTGGCGCAGCAGCTCATCCCGCAGCAGCATGCCGATTTCCAGCACCACGATGGATTCCTTGCGCTGGGTCATCGTGCCCTGAGCCATGCCGGTGGTGCCTGTGGTGGAGCCGTTCAGCCCCGGCCCGATGGGTTCCTTTACCAGATACCCGTTTTCCTGATGGCCGGGATCGATGCACACGGTCACGCCGGAAAGGCGGCCTTCCTGCCGTTCCACGCCGTTTTCCTGATGGCCGGGATCGATGCACACGGTCACGCCGGAAAGGCGGCCTTCCTGCCGTTCCACGGGGGCGGGAGCTTCATAGGCTTTGCGGGCCTCGGCCTTCGCCAGCTCAACGTTTTTCCCCGAAATCACCTGCACCTTGATCAGCGTGCGGGCGTAGGTCAGCGGCATTTCGATTTCCCCGGCATACAGCCCATTTTCCTGCGGATAAACGGGAAACTGCATTTCTTCCTGCTTGCTGCGCACCCTGAGCATCAAATAATCCGTACCGGGGCAGGAAAAAGAGTAGCGCACGCCCGAAGTGGTTTCCTCCAGGCGCAGGTTGGACACCTTGTTGCTGTTTCTCCCGGCCGGGGGCTGATAGCCGGAGGCTGAGGGCAGCACGGCGCTGCCGGAAGCCAGCGTTTTTTTGCCGTCAAAGGAGGTGATTTCAACTTGTACAGTCCCGCCCGCCTGAGAATAGCGCAGGGGGATTTTGCCCTCAAAATACCCGTCCGGCGCGTAGGCGCATTCCTCGGGATACAGGGAAATGTCCGTCGCGGCGCCGGCGCAGGAAAAGGGAAGCAACAGCAGAAAAAGCAGCAGAAGCGGCAGGAACTGCTTACCGAATCGCATCATAGAATCGAACCCCTTTTTCAATAATCCACTATATTTTATCATGGTTTACCAGAATTGACAATTGTAGAAAAAGGAACAATATGTTACAATGAATTAACAAAGAAAGGCCGAAGGAGGGACGGCATGAAACGGAAACAGAAAAAGACGGCCCATCAGGTGTGTCTGCTGGGCAGACTCATGGCCAAACTCCCATCGACCTGGCCTGTGCTGTATCCGCTTTACCTGGCGGCACAGCTGGATACTGTGGAAGAAACGTATGCTTCCAGCCAATGGCCGCGGGAATTCGACGGATTGAAGATCGCGTTTGCTTCGGATATCCACTACGGTTTTCTGCTGGGAGAAGAAAGAGTAAAACAGTTAGCGGAACGGATAAACGCCCTGCATGCGGATATCGTGCTGCTGGGGGGCGATTACGGCGAGCATTCCACCGGAGCGGTGAAATTTTTTCAGTTAAGGCCCGGCTTTAAGGCCAATATCGCCGTATTGGGCGCTTTCGGCAACCATGACCGCGTGCTGCCGGAAGAAAACATGGAGAAACTCGCCCAGGCCATGCGGGACGACGGCGTGATTCCCGTGCTCAACGACGCGTATCTGCTCAGCCGGAACGGAAAACAGATCGCTTTTGCCAGCACTGACGATTTTTTCAACGGCACGCCCGACTTGGAAAAGGTGGCCGGGCTTTGTAAAAATGCCGACTTTACCGTGTTTTTTCCCCACAATCCCGATATTCTGCCCGAAACACAGGATATGCCCGGCGGTCCCTTTTATCAGCTGGCCATTTGCGGGCATACCCATGGGGGACAGGTGGCCGTTTGCGGAAAGGCGATCAAGTCTTCCAGCATCTACAGAAACCGTTTTCTGTCCGGCTGGTTCAAAGAGGCGGGAGCCGATATCCTGGTCAGCAACGGGGTGGGCACTTCGGGCTTGCCCGTGCGGCTGGGCGCGCGGCCGCAGATTCATCTGCTGACCATGAAAACCAAAGCATAGAAAAAGCCTCCGGGCCAAAACTAAACCGGAGGCGCTTTTGTGTTTCGCCTGTGCGGGAAAAGCCCGTGGGCCTGCGGCGGAGAATCATACCGCGTTCCGCAATTCTCCCTTTACCGTGTATTCGTCGATCGCTTCCAGGAACTTGGGAATATCCTGCTCCGTCATGCTGCCGGTGTCCAGGAACATATGATCCCGGGCGGAATACATCATGGCCAGGATGCCCAGCGTGGATTTGGGATCGATGTGGAATTTGCCGGAACGAAGGGCGATATCGTGCCCGAATTCCTTGCAGATGCGGCTCAGCTTTTCCGCAGCCTTCATCGAATCGACGTGAATGTGAATGTTCATGGAGCCTCCTTTCGCAAAACATCCGTTTTGCAGGGCGCCGGAATCACTTCCGGCAGATTTGCAGGCCTCTCCAATCCTGCGCCCGTAAGTATAACACGGGAAAAAAACGCGCGCAAGACGGCAGAGCCGCCACACTTTTCCCGCGCGTTTTGTCAGGGATGTACAGATTGGAAATGAATTTTACAATGTACAATATGGATTTGGAAAATACATGATCAGAAAAGACATGAAAGGAATAAGAAAGAAGGAGCTTGGAAATTCTTCCATACCATCCCTTGCTTCTGCTGCAGGAACATGGTACAATATATAGGAAATGGCAGACTGCCGAAAAGAGGAGGAAAGAATGAGCTGTATTGACCTGGTGATCAAAATCGGTTCCATGGCGCTGATCCGCCGGGAAGATAACGATATCGACTATAACATTTTCGCCCGGCTTGGCAGCGAACTCAGGCCCGGCATGCTGCTGGTATCCTCAGGCGCTACGGAAATCGGGCGGCTGGATTACCTGAAGCGCACGGGCAAGCTGCTGGAGGGCGATAAGGAGCAGAATAAAACGGATTATTCCGCGCAGGGGCAGGCCATCCTGATGGAAAACTACCGCCGCTTCATCCGGCCCGAATACGGCGTGCGGCAGGTGCTGGTGGAGCACAATCACTTCAACGACGCCCAGAAGCGGCAGCACCTGTACGGATTGCTTACCAGGGCGGCAGAGCAGAACGCCGTGCCCATCATCAATTATAACGACTGCGTGAGCGACGAAGAAAACCGCAAGATGGAATTGATGAGCCTGCAGGCCAGGCATCCCGGCGCCCAAGTGGTGGAATGTGTGGATAACGACGAAACGGCGGCGGTGATCGCGGAGCTGGTGCATACCAAGGAACTGATCCTGCTTACCTCCACGGAGGGCATCTACGCCGACCCCAACGACCCCGGCACCCTGGTGAGCGAAATCACCGCGCCGGATGCGGAAGGGCTGACAAAAAAGGTGCAGGAATGGCAAACCCACTGCGTAGGCGCGTCCCGGGCCGGGGCCAACGGCGCGGGGGCCAAGCTGGAATACGCCCTGCGCTGCGCCCGGACGGGCGTTGTGGTATATATCGCCCATGCCCGTTACCCCATCGCCAAAATCCTGTCCGGGCAGGTTCGCCGCACCCGGATCGCCATAGAATAATAGATTGGAGGAACGAACGATGATTGATCCCCGTTACGATACCCAATTGCTGATTGAAGGCCACGACCTGGATGAAGACGAGATCCGCGATTATTTTGTGGAAAATCTGCCCGGCGACTGCCTGCTGGTGGTGGGCGACGATGAGCTGATCAAAATTCACTTCCATTCCAACGAGCCCTGGGAAGTGCTGAAATACTGCTCCACCCTGGGCGAAATCCACGATATCGTGGTGGAGGATATGGACCGGCAGGCCAGAGGCTTGCAGGGCTGATCCATTTCATAAAAAATCGTTCCGCAGCGCGAAACTGCGGAACGATTTTTTATTGTTTTCAGTACAGAGGGAACTTTGCCGTCAGCTGTTCCACACCGGCCTTTACGGCGGGCACGGCGGCTTCGCCCTGATTGAGGATGGTGGAAATCCACTCGGCGATCTGCACCATTTCGGGCTCCTTGAAGCCCCGGGTGGTGACGGCGGGGGTGCCGATGCGTACGCCGCTGGTTTCGGCGGGCTTGCGCTGGTCGCGGGGCACCATGTTCTTGTTGACCGTGATATTGGCCATGCCCAGCCAGGTTTCCAGCTCCTTGCCGGTGACGGGGGTATCGCACAGGTCAAGCAGCAGCAGGTGGTTGTCCGTGCCGCCGGACACCATGCGCACGCCGCGCTCCCGCAGGGCGTTTTCCAGGGCCTTGGCGTTCTTCACGATCTGCTGCTGATACGCCTTGAATTCGGGTTTCAGCGCTTCGCCGAAGCATACGGCCTTGGCGGCGATCACATGCTCCAGAGGGCCGCCCTGGATGCCGGGGAAGATGGCCTTGTCAATGGCCTTTTTGTACTGCTCCTTGCACAGGATCAGGCCGCCGCGGGGGCCGCGGAGGGTCTTATGGGTGGTGGTGGTGACTACGTCGGCATAGGGGATGGGGGAGGGATGGCACCCGGCGGCCACCAGGCCGGCGATATGCGCCATATCCACCATGAGCATAGCGCCCACGTCGTCGGCGATCTTGCGGAACTGGGCAAAGTCCAGGGTGCGGGCATAAGCGGAAGCGCCCGCCACGATCAGCCGGGGCTTGCAGGCCCGGGCGATGCGGAGCACCTCGTCGTAATTGATGCATTCGGTTTCGGGATCGATGCCGTAGGCTTCAAAATGAAAATACTTACCGGAGATGTTCACGGGACTGCCGTGGGTCAGATGGCCGCCGTTGTTCAGGCTCATGCCCAGCACGGAATCGCCGGGCTGCAAAAGGCCAAAGTACACGGCCATGTTGGCCTGGGAACCGCTGTGGGGCTGCACGTTGGCGTGATCCGCGCCGTAAAGCTCCTTGGCCCGTTCGATGGCGATCCTCTCCACTTCGTCCACGCAGCCGCAGCCGCCGTAGTACCGGTGCCCCGGATAGCCTTCGGCGTATTTATTGGTTAAGGGGCTGCCCATGGCCGCCATGACGGCGGGGCTGACAAAGTTTTCCGAAGCGATCAGTTCAATGTGCGCTTCCTGGCGGGCGCACTCGGCGGCGATGGCCTGAGAGACTTCAGCGTCCTGATGCAGACACAGGGGCAGGTTCCACATTTTGTCATCCTCCAGTATAAAAAATACCGCGTATGACAGACAGGCTTTGCCGCAGCACACGTCTAAGATGCTTACTGCTGCTTCCTCTCGGACCTGACAGGGTTGACACCGCAACATCGCACGGGACCCGCCAGCCATACACGGCTTGACCATTATATATCAGGCTTGGGAAAAATACAAGCCCAAATTCGGCTTCATGCCGTTTTTCACTGTACGTTTTCTGTATTTAGCGCAAAGCACCATTCTTTTGTCCGCGCATAGGATGGGGGTGAAGGCCGTATGAACGCGGCTGGACCGCGCCGCCGGTGTTCCGGCGCGCAAAGTAAGGAGGCGTAAAAGGCATGAGTTTCTATTCCTACAAAAACGCCAATCCCGGATGCTGCCCCGGCACCATTTCCGGCAACGCCCTGGATGGGCTGGATGAAAAGGTATGCATCCAGGTGCAGCGGGTGTACGACAGCTGCTTGCAGCAGCAGCAGCTGACCAACGTGAACGTGACGGTCACCAGCTATGCCCAGGTGGTCACCACGGGCTGCTGCTGCAACGCGGAAACGGAGGAAGTGCCGCCCACCACCGCGCCGGTGCCGCCCATCACCTTTGAATCGTGCCGCAGCAGCGCCATGGACGTGGACATCAGCAATCTGAGCGTGGAACGGCTGTGCGACCGGCCCTGCTTCGCCCGGGTGCGCGGCGCGGTGCAGATCCCCATCGATATCCTGTTTACCGACAGCCGCTGTGTGGAATACATCGGCAAGGCCGTGGTGACGGTGAACCGGGACGTGCTGCTTGCGGTGCCCGACGATTCCATTGTGCCCTTCAATCTGGAAGGCATGGCCAGCGCCGTGTGTGTGGCGGGCAGCTACCAGGGCAACAACGTGTTCCGCCTCACGGTCTGCGTCACCATCGTGCTGAAGGTGCTGGCCAAGGTGGAAATCCTGGTGCCCAGCTACGGCTTCTGCACCATCCCGCCCTGCGAGGAATTCGCGGATTCTGTCTGCGACGAATTCTTTAGTTTGCCTTTGTTCCCGCCCAGCACCCTGTGCGACGAGGACAATTTCCAGGGCACCGCGAACTGCGGCTGCAATTGCGGCAGCACCGCCGGAACCAACTGCGGAAACTGCGGCGGCCGCACCGGCGGCTGCGGATGCGGGAACCGCTGACAAACAAAAAACGCGCGGGGGAGAAGGCTTTCGCCTTTCTCCCTTTGCGCGTTCATTGGCTGATTGGGTTATAATTTACGGATCGACGTATTCCACTCCGGCGGGCAGCGCGGGGCGGCCAAGAGAATCGGCAGGCTGAGCCTCCCGGCGCTCACGCAAAGCGCGCAGCCGATCCGTGCGTTCCCGGATACGCAGGCCCAACAGGGACTTGCTCTTGTAATGGGATAAAAACGCTCTTGTGCCCATGGCGGCGGGTACGGCGGCAATGGGGCCAGCCGCGATCCCGGCCAGCGCGCCCACGCCCATGGCCGCGCCGGTTTTGATCATCCGCTGTACGGCATCGCTGAATCCGGCCTTGCCTGTTTTTCGGCCCATGATCACCTGCACCTGTTCGGTCACGGCAATCACGGCGAAGGGAGCCGCGGCGGTCAGGGTGTCCACCATGCCGATATCATCCAGCAGGCCCAAGTCCACCGCCACGTTATCGGCGTAAGAAAGCCCGGCGGTCACGGTATCCATCAGGTTCTCTTTCCTGCGCTTGGTATATTTGTCCACCAAATCCCGATATGCGGGCATTTCAACACACCTCCCTGCGTTGCTTTTCATTTTGTATTATACTACAAAAGGGAAAAAACGCAAGGTTTCCGGGCGCAAGCCGCTTTTGTGCCACAATCTGAAAACCGGAAGCGTTGATTATCTCACCCTGAACGTTGAAGAGCAAACGTGCTGGCCGTCCCAGAAAACGGAGAAGGTGTAGGTGCCGACGGGAATCTCGCCCCGCATTTCCAGAAGGGTCTGGAAATACTCGTTGATATCCATAAAATCGTTATATATGTAGTAGCCCCATCCCGCAGGCAGTTCCAGTTCACCCGAAATCACAACGGTCTTGAAGCCGTCCGGATCGGTTATGACCTCCTGCCACAGGAAAGAGCGGGACTTTTTCAGCTGGGGATAATCCATCCGCCATCTGATGCCGTGGCTGTCGTAATTGTTCAGATCCTCCAATTCATCGGACAGGAAATAATCCACGTCGGAAAATTTTCCGCTCATGTCCTTTTCCCGGAGATCGAACGTGGAAATGGAGGGCGTCGTTTTCCATTCGCTGAAATTCGGCGCTTTGGAAGTCACATGGTGATAGGGCGTTGACTGGTTGCCGCTGGAATCCTCCGTCAGCAGCCAATAGGACTGGCCGGGCGCCATCCCGTAAAGCACGATTTTTCTTTTGCCTTCCACATCCACCGGGATGGTGCCGAAGGTCTCCTTATCGGCCTCATAGCCGCCGCCCATATCGGGTACCAGGATCAGTTCTTCCGCGTCGGTATCGTCCCATCTCACTTCCATGTCACTTCCATGGAGCCGTCGCCCAGGGCCTTGACCTTGGTCACGTCCGCCAGCGCGGTTCCCGTCAGCAGCGAAAGCATCAGCACCGCCGCCAGGAGAAAAGCAGTTTTTTCGTAAACGCACGCATCGTTTCGTCCTCCTTTTCCAATTTTCCGATTGTTATTGTTGGTTTATTTCTATCAAATCCGGTGAAAAAATGCAAGTATTATTACAAAATCAAAAGCAAGAAAATGTCAGAAAAAAACGGCATCACCGATTTGCCCGGTCATGCCGTTTTTGAGGGGTTTTGTTTATTTCAGGGCGTTGATCACCGTGACCACGATCCACGCGCCGGCGGCAATGGCCACCAGCCAGGTAGCCTGGCGCAGGATGCCGATCAGACCGTCGCCTTTTTTTGCTTTTTGTTCCCGCTTATCCAACTGCTTTTCGGCCTTATCCAGCCGGGAACGGAGGTCGGCGATTTCTTTGCGCATTTCGTCGGCGGTCACGTCCGCGTCGTGAAAGCCGTCCAGCATGTGCTGTTCCAGCTCGGTCTGCTGGGCGGAAAGACGATCCGTCTGCTGGGAAAGGCGCTGCTGATCTTCGCTCAGCCCTTCGGCCACCAGCGTCATTTCAGCGGTGAAATTCTCCACAAGCTGGCCCACGTCCTGGCCTTTCAGGGGAGAAAGCACCCCATTCATAAAATCCTTGGCGGACTGGACGATGGTTTTCCTGTCGGTGGGTTCTGGAATCAATTCATTTTCTTCGGGTTTGTTCATTTTTTATACCAGGCGGATTCCCTCCGCCGCCTACCAGGCGGATTCCCTCCGCCGCCTGTTCGGATTGGTAGCGTTCCAGCAGCTTTTTGATGCGGTTGTAGGGGCTCAGCAGGCTGGACAGGGAACGGTCATGGTTCAGGGTGGCGATAATATAGGAAATATACTTGCTCATATCCGCTTCCACAAACCAGGGGGCGGCCATCACTTCGGGACGGCGGTAGGTGAGGTTGGAGGAAACCACCTTGGAAAGAATGCCTTCTTCATAGGCGCGGTTGAAATCCTCGATGCCGTTGGTAAAGAAAGCGAAGGTGCAGATGGCGAAAACGCGGTTGGCCCGGCGGGCTTTCAATTCGCGGCACAGGTCCAGGATGGATTCGCCGGAGGAAATCATATCGTCCACCACGATTACGTCCTTGCCCTCCACGGAAGAACCCAGGTATTCGTGGGCCACGATGGGGTTGCGGCCGTTGATGATGGTGGTATAGTCGCGGCGCTTATAGAACATGCCCAGATCCAGCCCCAGCACGGAGGAATAGAAAATGTTCCGCTGCATGGCGCCTTCGTCGGGGGACACCACCATCATGTTTTCCTTATCGATTGCCAAGCCCTTTTCCACGCGGCACAGGGCCTTGATCATCTGGTAGGTGGGCATTACGTTTTCAAATCCGATCAGGGGCACCGCGTTGGCCACGCGGGGATCGTGGGCGTCGAAGGTGATGATATTGGAAACGCCGTACTGCTGCAGTTCCTGCAGGGCCAGGGCGCAGTCCAGGCTTTCCCGGGAGGAGCGCTTATGCTGGCGGCTTTCGTACAGCATGGGCATAATCACGTTGATGCGCTTGGCCTTGCCGCCGATGGCGGCGATCACGCGCTTCAGATCCTGGAAATGGTCGTCGGGGGACATGGGCACTTCCATGTCGTACATTTTGAAGGTTTTATTGAAGGCGCAAACATCCACGATGATGTAGATGTCGTATCCGCGCACGCTTTCTTTGATCACGCCCTTGCTTTCGCCCGTGCCGAAGCGGGGACAGTAGGTTTTGATCAGGAAGGAATCCCGGTTCACGCCGGGGAGGGTGTAGAATTCCTCATCCTGCGATTCCTGGAGAGAATTCCATTTCTGGAGCCAGCCGTTCACTTTCTTGCCCATTTCCTCGCAGCCTGCCATGGCGATCACGCCCAGCGGCCCCACGGGAATGCTTTTCAGATCCTTGCCCCACTCTGTCAGAAAGCTGTTCATCGGATACCACCCCTTCGCAAATTGTGCCCTGTCCCGCCTTTGGCGGACACGTTTATATTATACATGATTTTCGCGCTTGTGGGAAGAGATCAGACCGTTATTTTGCGCTTTTTGTCAAAAACGCAAAAAATCTGTCAGAAAAAAATCACATTTCCAAGAATTGGGTCAAATTTCGGGCATTTTAGATAACGAAGCCCCCGTTGACCCCCAGCGCCTGACCGGTGATGAAGGACGCTTCGTCGCCGCAGAGGAAGAAAGCGGCCTGGGCCACGTCCTTGGGCGTGCCCAAACGCAGCAGGGGCGTTTCCTCCTTGAGTGCGTTCAGGGCGTCTTCGTCGTACTCCCGCAGCATGTCCGTTTGGATCACGCCGGGGCACAGGCAGTTTACCCGCACGCCGGAGGGACCCGCTTCCTTGGCCAGCGCCTTGCCAAGCCCGATCAGCGCCGCCTTGCAGGCGGAATAGGCCGCTTCGCAGGAAGCCCCCGTCTGCCCCCACATGGAGGAAACATACAGGATGCTGCCGCTTTTTTGGGAAATCATGCCCGGCAGGAACGCCCGGGTCGTGAGGAACGCGCCGCGCACATGCACGCTGAACAGCTCGTCCCACTGATGAGCGGTCATATCCTGCAAAAGACCGGTATAGGACGTGCCCGCGTTGCAGATCAGGGCGTCCACATGGCGGAAAGCGCGAAGGACTTCCCCGGCCATCCGTTCGGTTTCCTGTTCGCTGGCCGCGTCGCAGGGAAGGGCCAGGGCCCCCGTTTCTTTTGCCAGGGCCAGGGCCTGATCCCGGCTGTTTTTGTAGGTGAATGCCACGCGCCAGCCCTTTTCGGCAAACAGGCGCACCATGGCCGCGCCAATTCCCCGGGAACCGCCGGTGATCAATAGAGTTTGAGGCAAAAAGCCACCTCCTTGTCAAGAGTGGAGAGTTAAGAGTTGAGAGTTGAGATGAAATCGTGTTTATCACAAAGGAATCCTATTTGACCGACCATATAAATCTCAACTCTCAACTTTCCGCTCTCAACTCTCTTGCTGACATAAAGCGTCATTCAAATGGATACGCCTGACCACACACGAAAAAACGGGCCTTCCCCTTGGCGGAGACGCGCCCGTTTCCACAAAAAGCCGGAGCCCTGACAGGCCCGGCACGCTTTTTTCCCGTACTTCCTGATCCTTCGGCTGACGCGCGCAGACGTAAAAGACACGGCGAAAACCTCCTTCTCCAAGGGCGGAACAGATACACTGGAATTATACCATAATCATGCCCGGATTGTAAATCCTTTATAAAAATCTTATTCCCGGCAGGATTTTACCGTTTTGTTGCGAAATAATAAAAGAATTGTGTCTTTTCATGCCTGACCTGGAGGTTGAACGATGAAGTGTCCGAAATGCGGTTATTGGAACCGCGACACCTTTCCCAAGTGCTTCCGCTGCGGGGAGGAGCTGCCCCAAGCAGATTCCATGGCCCAGAGCCATGTAAAGCCCGAAATGCCCAAGGAGGGCGCGCCCAAAACTTATATTCAGATCAACGAAGCGGGCCGCGCCACCTCCGCCGTGGACAGCCGGGATCAATTGGCCAAGGAAATGGAAAACCTGCTGGAGCGCAAACGGCGGGGCGAGGAAGAACAGCGGGCTTTGCGGGAAAACAGCGCCAAGCAGGGCTTTGCGCCCTCCGCGCGTATCGCCCAGACCATGACGGGCCGCCGCACCTTTCCCATGCCCCAGAACACCTCCTATATCGTCAATGGCAGCGAGGTGGAGGGAAACGTGCGCGCAGACGCCATTCCCGTCGCTTCCCGGCGCGTGATCGGCTATGACGAGGAAGCGGTCGAGCCGGGAATGGGGCATGGCGACAGCACGGAAAACCGCCGCCGGAACAGACGGATCAAAATATACCGCCACAGCTTCCTGCGGCGCTTTGGCAAAATCATCGTGGCGGTACTGGTAATCGCCGCCCTGGGCGCGGCGGGCTATGAATATCTGTACAAGCCTTACGCGGAACGCATGCGGGCCGATTCTTTGCAGGGGCGGGTGGAAATCACCCCTTCCATTTACAATGAAACCGCCGCGCATATCATCCGCCTGCCGGGGGAGGACGGTCAATCGTACTGGATCACAGAGCTCAAGGATTCCTATCCCGTGTCCGGCGGCTACGCCACCATTGAGGTTTCGGACTATAAATGGTACGAGCATATGCAGAACATCACGGAGGAAACCGTGACCGCTACGCTTACCCCCTATCTGGTCACCAACGCGGGCGAACGGAAAAAAATGGAGCAAATCACCTTTGAGGTGGACGTGCCCGAATCGACGCTGGATCTGGTCACCCCCGCCACCCTCACCACCACGACCTACCGCCAGCTGTACGAAATTCAGGTGCGTGTAGCGAAAAACAGCACGGTCACCGTCAACGGCGAAGATTACAGCCCCCTGGTGAATACCGACGGTTTGCTCACCTTCCAGGCCCAAATCAACCCCGTTGGCGATAATCCCTTCGTCATTACGACCCGCGCTCAATACTGCCGGGAAAAAACGGAAACCATTGTCATTTACAGGCCGCCGCAGGAGCTGCGCCTGGATCTGGCGGCGGATATCGCCACCCGTTATTCCTCCCAGACCATGAAGATCACCGGCACCACCCTCACCTGGGCTACCATTTCAGTGGAATCGCCTTATCAGAACATGGATACCACAGAGCTGGAAACCCGGGGTATCTTCACCTTCGAGGCGGTATTCAATAAAATCGGCAACAACACCATCATCATCAAGGCGTCCGCGCCGGGCTACGCGGACAGCATCGTGGAGCACGACGTGTATTACGTGCCCGTGGCCGACGTGTACACCCGCAAGGCGTGGAGCATGAAGGATCAGTACACCGATTACCTGAACAACGCGGAAAAACGCATCCTGAACACCCAAATCTACCAGTGCGACGGCACCATCGTGGAAATTTTGTCCACCAATCCCCAAATGGGGGTGATGGAGCTGAGCGACGGCACCAATCGTAAGCTGCTGCTGACCAACAACACCTACGATACCTGGATGGTCGGCTCCGTGTACCGCGTTTTCGCGGACGCCTACGGCCTGTACGACGGCGCGCCCTGGCTGAACGCCCGGTACAGCTATATCCAGAAGCCCAAGGAAGAAACAGCCAAATAAACGAAAACCGGCGGGGCGTCCTTTTCAGGAGCAATTCCGCCGGTTTTCCTGTTCCCGCCGTCTGTGCCATTCGTTCCAGAAAGCGGGCCAGCCGTCCCGGTTCCATTCTTCCTCTGGGGTCGCCTTGGGCTGGCAGGCGCGATAATATGCTTCCACCCTGTCCACAAATTGCAGCACCTGTTCCCGATAACGGGCGAAGGGCACCCTTTCGATGGTTCCGTTCATGGTTTCCAATTCGATCACATTCCCATCGTGACGCACGGCCCAGTCTGTGCCGTAAGGGTCGCCGTCCAGTAAGACGGTTTGTAAGGTATCGTCTGCGGCAAACATATTAAAACCGTGATTTGGCAGCATTTGATTTCCCATCACGTTCAATTCGGTGTGGTCTTCCGTGAGGGTGCGGAGCAGAAGCAGACCTGTGGAAGAAACGGTGCAATCGTCCTCCAGGGTTTCATCCCCGATTTGTACCCGCACATGGCCGTGGAGGCATTGGTCAGTGGGGTCGTCCTTCCCATCGTCCAACACCCACCCAAAGCGGGTGATTTCTATCTGAAACATGAATAATCTCCTTTATGGCTTTCTTGGAAAGGGGCCGGGGGAAAAATCCATGTCACAGCCTTTTCATGGCGGCGATTTCGCCCTCTGTGGCGGAGACCATCACAGTTTTCTGATTGGTGTAAATCACGAAGCCCGCGGGGGAACCGCCGGGTTTTTTTACGTTTTTGCGCAGGGTGTAATCCACCGGCACCGCCGCGCCCTTGCCCCTGGAATACCAGGCGGCTAAGCGCAGGGCCATGGAAAGCGTTTCCTGACTTGTGTGTTCGGCTTTCACGATCACATGGGAGCCGGGCATGTCCTTGGCGTGAAGCCAGGTGTCGTTTCCCTTCGCGCTGCCTGTGACCCGGTCGTTCTGGGCGCTGTTTTTGCCCACGATGATTTCCGTGCC
>CACWWM010000119.1 GCA_902764565.1 uncultured Eubacteriales bacterium | reverse complement strand
CGAAGCGGAATACAAGGAAAAGCTGCTTTCCCTGCTGAACGACGAAGAGGAACTGGCCCGCATGAAAACGGAATGTGAAAAGGAATACGAGACCGAGGTCCGGATCGACCGGATGTACCAGGGCTTTATTGACGCGGTGAAGTATTGCAAAGGAAAAAAAGGGGCGTAAACAGGGGGTTTTCACGTGGCGCGGAGGAGATGTTGACGCATGGATATCGATTTTGTGGTGCTTTGGGTGGACGGCAACGACCCCGCCTGGCAGGCCGAAAAACGCAAATGGGAAGGCAAAACCGACGATAACAACGGCGTGCACCGCTTCCGGGACTGGGGGCTGATGCAGTACTGGTTCCGCGCCGTGGAGAAGTATGCGCCCTGGGTGCGTAAAATTCATTTTGTGACCTGGGGCCATCTGCCGCCCTTCCTGGACATAAGCAATCCCAAGCTCCATATTGTGCGGCATGAAGATTACATGCCCAGGGAAGTTCTTCCCTGCTTCAGCGCCAATCCGCTGGAGATGAACCTGCACCGAATTGAAGGCCTCGCGGAGCACTTCGTATATTTTAACGACGATATTTTCCTGACGCGTCCCATGAAGCCGGAACAATTTTTCGATCTGAAAACAGGCCTGCCTCGGGCGCAGTTCTGCGAAATGCCCTGTTGCTTCCAGGGGGAATTGAAAACATGGTCTCTTTTCTGGGCGAGAGGTTTGGGACTGATCAACAAATGGTTTCCCAAGCGCGGCATCCCCTGGAAGCGCTACTTCGGGCTTTATGTGAACCGCGCCTATCCGCTGGCGGATAATATCCGCACGCTGACGCTGCGGCTCATCTATCCCGGCTACTTTACCGGGCTTCGCCTGAGCCACACTTACTATTGCTATCGGAAGAGCACCTTTGAAACGATATGGGAACGAGAGCCTGAAGTGCTGACCCGCACCACCGCCAACCGCTTCCGCAATTGGGAGGACATAAACCAGTATTTTGCCTACATGTGGCAACTGGCCAGCGGAGAATTCGCGCCCGTGCGGATGAATTTCATGCTATCTTCCATCCAGGAGGATACCATTGATACCATCTGCCAGGCCATTGCATCCCAGCGGTACGATTCGGTCTGTCTCAATGATTCCTCCTCCGAGGTAGACTTTGAAACGCTGGCCCGGCAGCTGGATGAGGCCTTCGGGAAAATTTTGCCGGAGAAATGCTCGTTTGAGAAATAATCTCTCCCAGCCCCAGCGCTTCTCAAAAAGGAACCTGCCGTCCATCCGGCACACGATTGCGAGGATATGATGCGTTTATGAAGAAACAAAAAATTTTGATAGAAAACCATCTGATCATGAACGGCGGAACAGAAAACGTGCTGCTTAATATGGTAAATTTTCTTCGTCAAAGAGACGGCGGCAGCCGATATGATATCACCGTAGCCGCCATTCCCAGGAACTATCAGGATTTTCATACTTACTTACCGGCCGGCGTCCGGTTCGTCCAGCGGGAAAAAATCAGAAAAGGCTATAAACGAAACACCCTCCCCTGGCTGATTGACACGCTGATTTGCAGAATATATGATTCGGCGGTGGAATGTTGGCTCAATCTTCAGCATTTTGACGTGACCATCGCCAACAATACCGGCGGAACCATGAAACGGGACGCACGGATCCGCGCAAAGCACAAATACTGCTGGGTGCAAAGGGATTTCAGGGAATACCTGCCCTGGGGCTCGTCCTACGCTTTCCGCACAGTTGAAGAAGAGTTCCGCTGCATGAAACCGTATGAAAAGGTAGTCTGCGTTTCGGAATCCGCAAAGGACGGGATCATAGAAACCATGGGCGACCCCGGGAATTTGTGCGTGAAGTATAATCCCATCAACGCCTATGAAATCCGCAGGCTGGCAAAGGAACCCTGCCCGGCGAAAAAAGCGCCGGGAAAATTCCTGATCGTTGCCATGGGCAGGCTGCACCCGGAAAAGCAGTTTGATCTTCTGCTTCGGCTGTCCAAATCGCTTTCCGTGAACCGGGAATTGGAAGTATGGATACTCGGAGAAGGAGAAGAACGGGAAAAACTTGAGACGTACATCGAGCGGGAAGGACTCTCGTTTGTCAAACTCATGGGATTCCAGCCGAATCCGTATTCGTTCATGCGTCAGGCCGACCTGTTTGTCAGCTGTTCCTCCAGTGAATCCTACGGCCTGTCCGTCCAGGAGTCCCTTGTTCTGAACGTTCCGGTCGCCGCAATCCGCTGTTCCGGCATTGAGGAATCCCTCGATCTCCGTTTTGGCGCGCTGGTGGAAAACGATTATGAAAAAATGGAAGCCGCGCTGAAAAAATTGCTGGATGATCCGGCGAAACTGAAAGCATATCGGGAAAACATTGAAAAATATTTCTCTGTTGCTGATCTGTACGAAAACCGTATGGAAAGCATCTGCGCCTTATGGGAAAAGGAAGAACAAAACCATATAAAGGAGGGCAAGCATCTATGAAGTTCACAGTCATCGTACCGGTTTATCAGGTTGAAGATTACTTGGAAAAATGCGTGGACAGCATTCTGGCGCAGACATATACGGATTTTGAAGTCATCCTGGTGGACGACGGTTCCCCGGACCGCTGCCCGCAGATCTGCGACGCGTACAAAGAAAAGGATCCCCGGGTGCGCGTGATTCATAAGCCCAACGGCGGCCTGGTTTCCGCGCGCAACGCGGGCATCTTTGCCGCGCAGGGCGATTATATTACGTATGTGGACGGCGACGACTGGGTGAAGCCCAATCTGCTGGAATTCGTTGCCCGCCGGTTCGAGGAATCGCCCGTTCCGCTGGATATGGTGATGTTCGCTTCGGAAAACGTTTTCCGTGATCATACGGAGCTTATGCTCAATAAGGTTCCGGAGGGTTATTACAATCGTAAAAGACTGGAAGAAGAAATCTTCCCCTATCTGCTGAGCGATCGGCGCAAGGGCTATTTCATCGGTTCCCAGGTGCAGTTTCACACCTGGAACAAGCCCTGCCGGCGCGAGCTGCAGCGCGAGCACTATGTGCGGGATGAAAAGATCCGGATGTTTACGGACGTACCCCTGACGTGCGAATGTCTGCTTGATTGCCAGAATGTTTATATCAGCAATGAAGTTTTGTACTGCTACAATCAGTGCAACGTCAATTCAATTCTCGCTGTGGGAAAAAAAAGCTATCTCACTGAAAGCTTTGGCCATCTCGTCGCGTATATGCAGGTGAGGATGCGCGGAATCAGCCCCGCTTTCGACCTTCAGCTGAATGATTATCCCGTACATCTGATCATTCGCAACGCTCTTTGGGAGCTCCAAAAGGACGCGGGCTTTTCTGAGGCCGTCAAAAAAATCCGCCAAGGTTTGAAGCAGTCTGGCATGCTGCGCTATGTATCCCTGAAAGGTTTGCCGCGGAATCCCAAAATCCTGATTCTTTTGTTCAAGCTCCACTTTGATCACGCCGCCATGCTGCTTTGCGCCAAAAAACTGAAAAAAAGCAAACAATGATCGAGGGCTGAAAGGGGACTCTCCTTATTCTCTCTCCCCGGAAAGGATTTCTTTATCATGAAAATCGAACGGACAAAAAACGCCGCGCGGAATATACTATTTGACGGCTCACTCAAGCTGCTCAACATGATTGTTCCCTTCCTCATGCGTTCGATTATGCTGCATTTTTTGGGCGTGCAGTACCTGGGCCTGAACGGGCTGTTCAAGTCGATTTTACAATTTTTGAACATGGCGGAGTTGGGCGTAGGCAGCGCCATGGTCTTCAGCATGTACAAACCCGTGGCTGAGGATGATACGGAAACGATCTGCGCTTTAATGAAGCTGTACCGCACGTTTTACAGGATCATCGGGCTGTTTATCGCAGTGGTTGGGCTGGCGCTGACGCCCTTTTTGCGCACGCTGATCATGGGCGACATCCCACCGGACATGAATCTGTACATCCTGTATTATATGAACCTGGGCAGCACCGTGCTTTCCTACTGGCTGTTCGCCTACAAGCACAGCCTGCTGTACGCCTATCAGCGCCGGGATGTGGACAGCATCGTCAAATTGGGGTGCCAGGTGGCGGAATACGCGCTGAAAATCAGCGCCCTGGTTGTTTTCCATAACTATTATTTGTATTTGGCGGTTCAGCTGGTGATGCAGGCCGTGGCGAACCTGATTACCGCGCTCCGGGTCAATCAGCTGTTCCCCGGTTATTCCACTCGAGGGAATTTGCCCCGGGAAAAGGTGATGGACATCATCCGCCGGGTGCGGGATCTGTTCACAGCCAAGTTTTCCGCCATTATTTTCAATTCGGCGGATACGCTGGTCATTTCCTCCTTCATGGGCCTGGCCGTCCTGGCCGTTTATCAGAATTACTTTGCCGGAGTAGGCAACAGTCTGGTCACGGAAAGCGAAGAAAAGAATTATAATGATCTGACCCGCTTCACGCTGCTGTTCGGGTGGCTGATGGGGGTAAGCAGCGCCATGCTGCTGTGCATGTACCAGCCCTTTATGTCCATCTGGATGGGCCGGGAAAACATGCTCACCATCAATTATGTGATCTGCTTCGTGATCTACTTCTACACCATGGGGATGAACAAGATCATCAACATGTTCAAAGACGCGGCGGGCATCTGGCACAAGGACCGCTTCCGTCCCCTAGTGGCCGCCCTGGTCAATCTGGGGCTGAATCTGGCCACAGTGCAGTGGCTGGGGCTGTACGGCGTGCTGCTCTCCTCCGTGGTTTCCATTGTGGCGGTGCAGATTCCCTGGCTTTTCCATAACCTGTTCGACGAAGTGTTCCCGCGAAAATATATGTGGCAGTACATCCGGTTTTTCGGCGTCCTGTTCCTGCTGGCGTTTGGCTCCTGCGGGGCGTCCTGGTTCGTATGTTCGCTGATCCATTTAGGCGAATGGCCCTCCCTGATCGTGTATGCCTGCGTCAGCTTCGCGATTCCCAATATCATTTTCTTCGCAGTGTACAGTCGGAACCCTCTGTTCAAGAAAAGCGTTGGGCAGGTGAAACGTTTTATCCGCAAGAAGCTGCCGAAAGCCGGGAAATAAAAACCTTTCAAAGGAAGTGCGCAGAATGAATCCATTCCGAAAACGGCATCAGCGCTTCTTTTTCGTCCTCGCGTTTCTTCTTTTCTGCATTCCGCTGGCGGGATGCCAAACCCATATCGCGGTGGAAACGGTGATCGCAACGCCGGAACCCGAACAGGCAACGGAGGCGCCCACCGCCACGCCGGAGCCTACGGTCTCCCCCGTTCCGTCGCCCACCCAGGTGCCCACGCCGGAAAAGTTCGTCAGCGAAGAAATGCTTCCCCAGGAAGAAAGCCAGATCATCAACCCCAAGAAAGCGACGTATGAGCGATTCGGCATCGACAGGGAGGCGAAAAAAGCATTTGAAGCCGAGGTGTCCCAGGCGCTGGATTTGCCCATTATGAACGTGAGTACCCTGAACCAGGAACACGTCGTTTCCCGCACCGAATATCTTCCCTGCATCATTGACGTGTTCAACTGCCCGGAGAATTGGACAGTGGAAGAAGCGTCCGCCGGGATCCGGGTGCGCGGCAACTCCAGCGGTTATTACGGCGACGTGGAAAAGATCCTGCAGAACCAGGTGCCCTACCGCCTCAAGTTTGATAAAAAGACTAGTCTGCTGGGCCTCAACAGCGGCGCGAAATGCAAAAGCTGGGTGCTGCTGAAAGCCAATTATGATCTGATCCGCAACGATCTTGCCCTGCGGTTTGGCAGAACCATCATGAACGGCCATGCCTTCTGCTCCGACGCCTGTTTTATCCACCTATATGTCAACGATGCTTATATGGGAGTTTATACCCTGTGCGAGCAATGTCAGGTGGATGAGCACCGGGTGAACGTGACCGAGGCGAAAAAGAACTACACGGGCATCGATATCGGATATTATGTGGAAATCGACAACAAACCCGATTATCCCATGGCGTTCCCCGTAGATTACGGCAAGCACCGGGCGGAAGATATTGAAGGCACCGTGCGGCAGTTCGCCAAGGCGGATTACTCTGTAAAAAGCGATATATACACACAGGGGCAAATAGATTTTATTGCCCAGTATGTCGCCAATGTTTTTGAAATCGTTTATCAAGCCTGCGAAAAAGGCAAATTTTACACGCTGGACGAAAACTTCGATCTGATCACCGCGCCCTTTTCATCCGCCCAGGAAACGGTGGAAAACGTGCTGGATATGGAATCCGTAGTCAACATGTACCTGCTCTATGAAATCATGCACGATTACGACGTTGGTGAAGGCAGCTTCTATATGTGCGTGGATTTTTCCGAAAACAGCGCCTGCCGTAAATTGCAGTTTACCTCTCCGTGGGATTTCAACTGGACGTGCGAGGGAAGCGCGTCCAAGTACTGGGCCTGCACGTTCAGCGAACCGGGTTTTGTGGGCAAAAACGGCGATCGAACAAATCCCTGGTTTGTGCTGCTGGTCAAGCAGGATTGGTTCCACCGTCTGGCTGCAGAAAAATGGACTGCCTTATCGGAAACGAATGCGATCAACGGCTGTATCGACCAGGAGATCAATCTGATCGAGGTTTACAGAAAAGACTTTACATTCTGGAAACGCAGTTCCATCAACAACGCGTATGACGTGATCGTGTGGCTGAAAAAAAGAATCAAATGGATGGACGGCCAATTCCTGCTGTCCACCGCCCAATAAGCAGGCTTCCGCCTGCCCGCGAAAAAACAATAGTGGACTCGCTATCCATGGGCCCGTTTATTGTTTTGAATATTTATCAAATTAAAGGAGGATGCTCTCATGAAAACCCGTATCTTCTCTCTGATCCTGGCGCTGGCGCTACTCCTGTCAAGCGTTGGCTTTGCTCAAGCGGAAGCCGCCGCTTCCGGCGTGCGCCTGGAGGATTACTTCTCCAGCCGCGATCTGTCCGGCGAATGGGACGAGGACGACGCAAAAGAAATCGCCCTGACCGAAAGCCTGACCATCACCGAGGGCGGCGTTTACGTGCTGTCCGGCGCCATCGCCGACGGCACCGTGACCGTCGACGTGGGCAGCGACGAAAAAGTGCAGCTGGTGCTGAAGGGCGTTTCCATCGCCTGCGCCAATTCCGCCTGCATTTTCGTCAAGAACGCGGACAAGGTGTTCATCACCCTGGCCCAAAGCACGGAAAACTCCCTGACAAGCACCGGCTTTGACGCCGACAATGAAATCGACGGCGCGGTGTACGCCAAGGACGATATCACCTTCAACGGCGAAGGCACCCTGACCGTCGCCTCCGCCAAGCACGGCATCGTCGGCAATGATGATGTGAAGTTCGGCGGCGGCGTTTATGTAATCCACGCCGAGGGCCGGGGAATCAGCGGCAAGGACAGCGTGCGCATCTTCGACGGCAGCTTTACCGTCTATTCCGGCAAGACCCCCATCCGTTCCAAGAATAAAGAAGCCGACAAGGGTTATGTGCTCATTTTAGGCGGCACCTTCTATCTGCATGCGGACGGGGAAGACAGCGAGGATTGATCCCGTTCTTTGCTGCAAATGAACGGATGGGCGGCTTTTTTGCTCCGAGGCCGGGGTGAAAAGGCCGCCCATCGGCAAAAAGGAGGTGCCCTGCATCGCCGCGAAACGAAATCCGCCCGCTTTGCGCGTCCTTCTCACGGGCTTTCTCGCCGTTTATCTGATCACCGTGCTGTGGTACACCCTCGGAAAGCGGAACGTGGGGTACTATCCCGCCTACTTCCGTCTTTTCTGGTCCTATGCGCTGTGGTTTGAAGGGCAGTGGACGTATGGCCGCGCGATCCTTGCGAACATTGCCATGTTCGTGCCCTTTGGCTTTCTGGTTCCTGCCGCTGCAGGCTTTAAGACCCGGAAGGGCTTTATTTGCGTTTTCCTGCTGGCCGTCGCCTTTTCTTTGCTGATCGAAACGGCGCAGTTTTTGACGCTGCGGGGCCGCTTTGAATTTGACGACGTGTGCAGCAACAGTTTGGGCGCGCTTTGCGGCATCCTGCTTTTTCTGGCGGTCCGGTGCTGGGTGCCGGAAAAGTTGCTGCGCAGCCTTTTGCTGGCGTCAGGTGCGGGTACTCTGCTGATCTGCCTGGGCGTGTTCGCCTTTTCAAAGAACAGCACTGTGGATTCCCCCAGCCCCCTTTCCCAAGGGCTGTGCTTCCAGGCGGAGGACGCCTTCTGTTTGGACGGCGGAGTGCGCCTGGACGGCGTTTGTTTCTGGTACGGCCAGGGGCCGACAGATTACGCAGTGGTTCTGCAATCCACGCAAACGGGAAAGCGGTATCCTCTGAAAACGGAAAGCGGCCTCCCCAGGCCGGACGCGGCGGCATACTTTGGCCGGGACAGCGTGAAAGGCGGCTTCCGGGCGGAAGGAAACGGAATCGAAGCGGGCGGGGAATATGAAATCATGCTGGATTTCGGTCTGTTTCGTTGCCTCCCCACGGGCGTGTATCTGACGGTTGAAGCCGGCCCGGAACGAACGGCAGCTATCCATTACGTTCCAACCAGCCAATTTTGCCCCCTGGAAACGGAAAACACCGATTTGGACAAAATCGTGTCCAGCGGCGTTTTGCGGGTTTACGATCCCGCCGATCACGTATACGTGTACTTCTATGAAGGAAGCCTGTACTGGATCGCCGAAGAGGGGTTCGCTTTTCAGCAGGACCGCCCGACCCACATAGAGCTGCTGCTGTGGACGACGGAAACGGAAAAGCTGTCGGAAAAGAGCCGGGCGGCGGGAAGAGGCTGGGATACGCTGGCGGTTTATTTTGAGCAGAACGAAGTAACGGGCAATTTCGGCCGATACCGGCTCTGCGCAAAGGAACTGCCGGCGGATTACCCCATCACCTCCATCCGAACGGGCCGCTATGCCGACGGCTGGATCTGGCAGGCGGATTTCTGGCCCGTATTCGACTTTTCCAAATCGCCGTAAACAAACAACATAAGGGGACGCCGTTTTTTCGGCGTCCCCTTGTTTGTTTATTTTTTCTTTTTTATTCTTTGATGGTTTCCGCGCCCGGCGTTTCCGTTGCATCGGGAGTTTCTCCCTCCGGAAGCTCCCCTTCTTCGGGTGCTTCTTCCTCCTGGGCCCAATAGTGCTGCTCCAGCCAGCCGCCCGCGTAATCCCCCGCCTGCACCAGGGCGCTGGGGAAGAACGCGCTGGCGGCAATCAGCAGGGTCAGCACCGCCACAATCGCCACATGAGCGAATCTCCGGATATCCGGAAAGCATTTCAGCAAAAGATAAATTGCCACGGCGGCGGCCAGCACGATCAGGCACGAGGTGACGATCCCGGCAAGCCCCACCGTATCAAATCCTGTACCCGGATAGATGAAGCTCAAAATCCGGTTCAATATATCCTGGATAAAATCCTTGACTGCGTTCATAAATCGCTTCCACCTTTTTGCATAGTTGTGTTTTTCGGTACAAACGCGTCTTGTTCAGGTCAGGGAAGAACGGTACTTTTTGGCCGGGCGTTTTCCCGCGCGGATGCTTCTGAGCAGGCCGAACAGGGAAAACACGACTTTCACGCCGCTGTTGACCGTAAACCAGGTCTCGGCGGGCATCAGGTTCAGCGTCTGCGGGAACATGTACCAGGCATCCGCAGCCAGCGGCAGCAGCATCAGCGCGGCGGAAATCCACTTGGGCTTGGCCGTGTAGCGCAGCACATGCACGATCACCACCAATACCGTGCACAGGTATAAACAGGAGGGAACGATTTGGGCCTCCAAATACCGGAACTGCTGTTCCGTACCCTGCATCCGGGTCAGCAGCACCCGGCCGACGAAAACCGCGACGGCCAAAAACAGCAGGATGAAGCAACCCACGCGCTGGCCCCGTTTTTCATGCACATTCCTTGTGCTGAACGTTTTCCGTTCCCGAGGCTGGGGAACGTTTGACTGGGCGGGTGTCTCCTGCACTTCGTCCGGGTGCTCCTGCGCGAGCTGGTACAGCCGCTGCCGCTGCTGATCGGGCGTTCCTTCCCCTAAATCCTCCGTCGCCGCCTCCTGGCGCTCCGCTTCGCCCGTTTCCTCACTGGGGAGATCGGAAAAATATTCCTGGGCCAGGGCTTTGGCCACGCCTTCATGATCGTTCACGAACTGCTCCATATCAGTGACCACCGGCGCGGGCCTGACCTTCTTTTCTTCTTCGATCCGGGCGGAATCGTCGGTGGTGACGATCTCCGCCTGAGCCACCGTGAAAACATGGCGGCAATCGTGATCGACGCAGCGAAGAATCATCTGCGGATCGGATATGTTGGAAATGCTGTACTCTTTTCCGCAGCGTGGACATTTAAAAATCATAGCGATACGCTCTCCTTGTGTAAATAGCATCCCACATACAGTATATCACCAAAGCGGCGCCGTGAAAAGAAAAAATCGTTTATTTTTCCAAAACGGCGTCCCGCCACAGCTCCGCGTACCGGTCCGCGACCATTTGCCAGCGGTAGGCTTCCTCCATCCGCGCTTTGGCTTTCCGGCCCAGGGCTTCCCTTTCCGCATCGGGCATATCCTCCGCCCTTTGAATCAGGGCGCGCAGGCTGCCCGCGTCCTTCCGCCAGTACAGGGCCGCGTCCTGGCCCACTTCCCGGTTGAACGCCACGTCATAAAGCAGATTCAGCTTTGTGGCGGCCATGCCCTCCAGCAGGCTGGGATTGGTGCCGCCCACCTCGTGGCCGTGGATATAAGCGCAGGCGTTTTCCCGGATTTTGTACAGCAGCGCTTCGTCGTACACCGGGCCCGCGAAACGGACGCGCCCGTTCGTGGAATAATGAAGGGTTTCCTCCAGCCAGCGCAGCATTTTCCCGTTTCGGTCGGTAATCAGGATCAGGGCACGGCGGGTATCGCTTGCCATGAATTCCCGCAGGATGGTTTCGTAATTGTTTTCAGGCACCAGCCGTCCCACCACCAGGTAATAATCAAAGGGCTTTACATCCCAGCGGGAAAGCCAGTCCACAAAGCGCGGGGCGCTGTCGGAGAGCGGAGAGGGCCCCGTTTCCGCCCCGTAGGCCGCATAGGTGGTTTGAGGGTGATAGGCAGCGTAGGTTTTCAGGATATAGCTTTCGATGAAACGGCTGTCGCAGATGAGCAGATCGGCGTGCTTTACCGTCAGCCTTTCGGACAGCTTCCAGTATTTCCGCACGGGCAGGGGCCATTTGGCGCGCATCCATTCATGGCCGTCGGGGTTATCGTACAGCACGCCGCCCAGGGCGTGCACCCGCTTTTTCACA
>CACWWM010000118.1 GCA_902764565.1 uncultured Eubacteriales bacterium | reverse complement strand
GCGGATTTGCTGATTGCGTCCTGCCGATGGGCGGCGGAAAGCAAAGCGCGGCACTCCGGGAAAACGAAGAAGCCCACGCAGGAATTTGCAAGGTATGCCAGATATACCGCGCCGATATTCAGCCCCGGCGGGTAATCCGCCTTGATCAGCAGATGCAGAAACGGCGTCGCCAGGAGGCCCAGCCCCAGCATGCAAAGGCCGATGACCCAGTACGCCCTGCGGTAAAAGCGCATCAGGGCGCACACGGCGTCGTCGCCGTTTTCCGCCAGGGGCTTGTACAGGCTGAAAATCACGGCGCTGGAAAGGCCCAGTTCCCCTAAGCTGAGCAATTGCAGGATGGAGGAAAACAGGCCGCCCAGGCCGCCGTAGGGCAGGCCCAGGGTATGGATGAGCGCGGTGCGCGTAAGAAAGGGAAGCGCCAGCGCCAGCAGCTTTTCCGCCAGGCCCCATAAAGCGTTGCGGCGCGCGCCGCGAATCCGTTCATACTTCACGCCGGGCTTCCTCCCGCATCCATTTCCATACGGTCATGCGCCCGTCCGGGCAGCAATCCAGATACTTGTCCTTTATAGGATAACTTGTGCAGGCAGCTTGCCTGTAAAACCGGCGCTGTTTTTCCCGGCGTATAGGCTTCGTTCCGCATATTGTAAAGATCAAAGACGCGCTCGTTATTGACGGGAGCGCTGTCGATCAGCTGCTTCACCTTGGGAACAAGGCGGTACGCCGCGTCGATCATTTCATCCAGCAGGTAATAGTCGGTCACGTCGGCGTATTTTTTCCAGTAGCGTTGATAAGCCGCCGTCAGAAAGGTCATCAGCGGGTCGCCGGGGCGGCAGCGCAGCACATAGCAGGCCCATCGGCCCGCCGGGATCAGGGCGCGCAGATTTTGTGGATAGGCGGTTTTGCGCACGGTATAGAAATCCGCCGCAAGGGCCGCCCGATCCAGAGGCCCGGTCATGTACACGGTGGCGTCCATCCACAGCCCGCCGTGGCGGCGAAGCAGTTCGCACCGAAGCACGTCCGACAGATGCGTCAGGCTCATTTCGCCCTGTTCAAAGCGGGCAAGCACCGCCGGGTCAAGCCGCGCATACTGTGTATAGGTTTCTTTGGTCAGGAAATGATAATCGTATTCCGGCCGGCCGAAATACTTTCTCTGGCTTTCCAGGGCCAGCTTCACGCAGGGCGGCGCGTTTTCCTCCCCGTCCCACCACATGGCCCACACGGGCAGAGGGCCGTTCTCTGTTTTCGGGTCCGGCAAAATGCGGGCCGCATCTTTGAGCTCCCCGTCCAGGAAACGCCGGATGCTCCGATGGTAAAAATGGGTGTGGAAGCCCGTCAGGATATCCGCCGCAGCCGCGAAGGCCCATTGACGGGCCAGTTTGGGCCCGAACACGCTTTTCTTGCGCGGATAGCAGCGGATCTGCTCCGCCTGCAGCAGCGCGTTCAGGGTTTGCCGGATTTTCCTTGCCGCCCGGACGGGAGAAGCGACAGTGCGCCACAGGACGGAATTTTGATCTTTCTGCCGCTTTGCCGCCGCCCGCAGCCGGATATACGGAGGATAGAGCTTCGCGTTTGCAAGGAACGACTGGAATTTCGCTTCGGGGTCGTCCAACTCCGCCGCCAGATCCAGACAATCCCGCCAGCCGTCCTTTCCTGAAAGGCAAAGATTCCGGGCGTCCAGCCGAAGCCGCCCCGCAAGCGCCGTCTTTTCGGCGTTTTCGGCGGTGGGGCCGGAAAACAGGGCCGGGTGCTTTTCCCGCAAAAGGCGGATGGATTGCGTCAGCTTTTTCGCATCGGCGCTGATGGAATCGCCGCCGGGACGGTAATCCACCAAGGGCCGGTCGAGATAATAGAGGGAATACCGCCGCCGCAGCCGGCACAGCGTTTCAAATTCCTGCAGGCGGGGCATATCCGGGTCGAAAGGAAATTGCACAAACGCTTCCTTTACGCCGAACAGCGTTTGCGTGCCCACGCCCAGCAGGGAATCTTCCGGCTTTATGAAGCCTTCGCGCAGATGGGCGGGAAACAGAGAAGCGCCGCCGTCCGCTTCCCGCCGCGCAAGCTGACAAAATACCACGTCCGCGTTTGTTTCCCGAAGGCATTTCAACTGCGCGGCCAGCTTGTTCCGCCGCCAAAGATCGTCGCTGTCCTGAAAGGCGACATATTTGCCCCGCGCAAGGGAAACGCCCTTGTTCCGGGCCGCGCAGGCCCCGGCGTGCTCCTGATAAACCATGCGCAAACGGGAATCGGAAATTCCAGCCAATACGGCCCGGGTATCGTCGGCGGAGCCGTCGTCCACCACGATCACTTCCAGGTCTTCTTCCGTTTGGGCAAGCACGCTCAGAACAGCCTGCTTCACCTGCTTTGCCCGGTTATGAGTGGGGAGGATCACCGAAATCAGGGGTTCGTTCATCCGTTCCGCGCCTCCCCCTGCAAAGCGTTTTTCAGGGCTTGCAGATAAGCGTCGTGACGCCGTTCGTCCGGCTCCAAATACGCGCCCTCGCCCCATTCGTTCCAGGCGTTCAGGAACAAGAGGGGCAGCGCGTCCTCCCGCAGGATTTTTTCGCACAGCCGGGCCATGTACCGCCCGAATTTTTCCGGAGAAGCGCCCAGCAGCATGTAACCCGTTTTTGTGCGGGGCGTGTTGTCCCAATCCGGGCAGGCACCGGCGATCATGCGGGGATCTGCGGGCAGGGAAAGGGTGGTTTCCCACAGGGCGTCGTAATCCAGCCGGGTTTGCTTTTTCCCGACCGCGGCCAGCCGCCGTTTGATCTTTTGCGGCAGGGGCGCGTTTTTTCCCTGCCACGCCATGCTGAAAAAGGGCTGGAACCGGATCTGATAATCGAAGCCGCGCAGATCAAAGGAAGGGCTGAAATACCAGGAGGGGCTTTGGATCATCAGGCACAGGCCGGGAAAGCCCGCCGCTTTTGCGGCTTCCTGCCAGCAATCCAGCATGTCCTTGAGGCAGGGAATTTCCTCCGGTTTGTAGATCAAAAACAAAGGCTTCCCGTCCAGGGTGATATAGCGGCTGTCCCGGAAAAAGGGCAGAAGGTATTCCCAATGCGCCCGCCATTCTTCCGAATCGCCGTATTCCTGCCGAACGATCACTTCATTTTTTCCGCCGTCCCACCGGCGCGTCCAGTTTTCGTTGGCCCAGGAAAAGCAGAAGGGGATGCGGGTTTCGGGGTCGGAAAGCATGGCTTCCGCGGGCTTTTCCAGCAGACGCCTGCCCCCGAACCAGTAGTGATAATAGCAGAAGCCGAACAGGCCGTTCTTGAGAGCGAGCTCCGATTGCCAGCGCCGCGCGGCAGGGTCAAGCAGGGAGTAATAGTATCCGTTTTCTGGGATTCGTGGCTGATCGTGGCCCGTAAACAGGGGCCGGGCCCTGCGCACGCTGTCCCATTCGGTGAAGCCCGGGCCCCAGGCCCGGTCGTTTTCCGGGATGGGATGGAATTGGGGCAGATAAAAGGCGACGGCCTTCACACCCTTGCCTGCGCTGATTTCCGCCAAGCTGCTTCCCCCTCATTCGTGCAATACGCGCTTCAAAGCGTCCAAAAATCCTGTGCCGAACTGCTGATCCGGCTCCATATACGCCCCTTCGCCCCATTCGTTCCAGGAATTGAGGAACACGATCCGTTTTTCCGGGGGCTTGTCTTTGATACATTCCAGGCACAGCCGGGCAGCCGTTTCAAAATCCCGTGGATTCCGGCCCGCGTACACGATGGCCCGCCGTCCCGCCCGGGGAGACCGATCCCACCCTGCCAGCAATTGGGGATACACGTCTGGCCGTCGGTCGGCGGGGGAATAGAAACGGCGCACGATATCGCCGTAGCGGTATGTTTCCAGCAGCAGGCCGGGGCTTACCCGCCGGGCGGCTCCATAAAGCATTTTGCGCAGCGAGCCGCCCGTTTTCACTTCGGCGTATTTCTGATCGGTGGACATGATGGCGTCAAAGCCCAGGGCCCGTATCCGGTCAAAGTCCGCGCCTGCCAGGGCGTCGATGCGAAACATATCTTTCAGGCTCAGCTCCGGCAGGGAGGGGCACAGCCCCACGAAATGAAAGCCGCCCAGGCCCTCGCGCAGGGCCAGACCGTTCCACCGGGCCATCCATTCCCGGGGACGGGGCAGGGCCTCCGGCGCATACACCAGGAACAGCAGCTTTCCTTCCACCCGGATATACCGCCTGTCCCGGAAGCAGGGAAGCAGCCGGTAAAAGTGGTTGATTTCATCTTCTTCGCCGGGATAGGTCTGCTGAAAGATCAGTTCCGGCTTTCCCCGGGCTTTTTTTCGCTGCCAGGAGCCGGTCGTCCAATGGTGGTTGGCCCAGCCCACACAGAAGGGGAAGTCCGGCTGGCCGAGGCGCACCGTTTCGTCCAGGGGCATCGCCAGGGCTTCCTTGCCGCCGCCGAACCAGTAATGCCAATAACAAAAACCCTCGATGCCCGCCTGCCGGGCCAGCTCCGCCTGGGCCGCCCGGATTTCAGGATTTCCCAGATCATAATACCCCAAATCGCCGGGCAGACAGGGCTGACGGTGGCCCCGGAACAGGGGCCGGGCCCGCCGCACGTTGTCCCACTCCGTAAAGCCCGCGCCCCAGAACATGTCGTTTTCCTCGGTAGGATGGAATTGAGGAAGATAGAGGGCGATCACCCGCGCTTTTCGTTCGTTCATGGCGCGGCTCCTACAAGGCAAAGCCCAAACGGCCATAGACTTCGCCCAACTTTTCCGCGAAGCGTTCCGCCGTGTGGTTTTCCCGGTACAGGCGCAGGGAGGCGTCGGACATGCGCTGCCATTCCGCATCGGGCAGCGTGAGCATCCTTTGCATTGCGGCGCGAAGACTCTCCGCGTCCCCCGGTTCCGTTAAAATTCCATTATTTTGAATCATTTCGGGGATGCCGCCGATGCGGGAGCCGATCAGCGGCTTACCGCACCGCAGGGCCTCGATGGCGGCATAGGGCGCGTTTTCATACCATTCGGAGGGCAGCGCCAGAGCGCTGGCCATTCGCATTTCCTCTGCCAAGGCCGCTTCGTTCAGAAAACCCAGCAGCTTCACCCTGCGGAATCCGGGTTTGCAAAGGGCGGCCCTGATTTCTTCTTCCATCCCGCCCGTTCCGGCGATATGCAGGGAAATATCCGCGCCCTCCGCCGCCCTGAGCAGCGTGCGCAGGCCCTTTTCCTCGGAAAGCCGCCCCGCGTACAGGATATACGGTTCTTTTTTATCCCGTCCGGCGAATGTCAGCGGCGGCAGAGCCAGGAAATTGGGAATGTGGATCAGGCGTTCAGGCGAATAACCCGCTTCTATGAATTTCTGCCGGTAAAAAGCGCTGGGCATGATCAAATACTGAATCACATCGTAAATGCCCCGGCTCCGGTGCAGCTTGTGTTCAAAGGCGGACAGGGCGCTTTTCGCAAAAGAATCCATCACGCACCGATTCCGCACGCATGAAAAAACCTTGCCGTTCAGGCAGGCTTCACACAGGGCCCCGCCGTGCCGCATTTTATAATTCGGGCATAAAAGCTGCAATTCATGGGCCGTATAAACCGCCGGGAGGCGGCGCTTTTTGATTGCGTCCAGGATGGAAGGGGAAAGCTGGTGGTGAAACATGTGCAGATGCACCAGGTCGGGCTTGGTATCGTCCGCCAGGCGCGCAAATTTCTTTTTTGCTTCCGGGGAATAAACAAAATTCCGGGCCAGGAGAAGCTGACGGCCCAGGCTGTGCTGATCGTGATAATTCACGCTGTCTACAAAATAATCGCCGTAAGGAGAGGGAACGTTCCTTTCGTCCGCCATGGAGAAATCGATCACCGTATGGCCGCGCTGTTCAAGAAGCCGCTTCATGGAAAAATAACAGGTTTCGCTGCCGCCCACCATGCGGTGGAACTTGTTCACCATCAGCACCCGCATCTTCCACACCCTAACTTCTTTTGTGCTTTTTCTTAATAATACGCCGCTAAACTGCGCACTTCTTCCGCCGTCAGCTCCCGCCACTTGCCCCGGGGCAGGTCGCCCAAATCCAGGGGGCCGAAGCGCACCCGGCGCAGCTGCGTCACCTGATGGCCCGTTTCCTCAAACATGCGGCGCACCTGGCGGTTGCGGCCCTCGTGGATGGTGACCAGCACCACGGCGGCCTCGGCTTCCAGCTTGATCACCCGCACCTTGGCCGGGGCGGTTTTGTGATCGTCCAGCATCACGCCGGAACGAAGCTGGCGCACCTCGTCCATGGTGACGCTGCCGGTCACCCGGGCCAGATAGGTTTTATCCACCTGATGGGAAGGGTGCAGCATGCGTTCGGTCAGCGTCCCGTCGTTGGTGAGCAGCAGCAGGCCCTCGCTGTCGTAATCCAGACGGCCCACGGGGTACAGGCGCACGGGATAATCCCGGAAATGATCCAGCACGCACCGGCGGCCCTCGGGGTCGGATACGGTGGTCACTTCCCCGGCGGGCTTATGGTACATCACGTACCGCTTTTCCGTTTCGGGACGGATCACCTGCCCGTCCACGCGCACTTCGTCGCCGTCCTCCACCTGGGTGCCCATTTCCGTGATTTTCACGCCGTTTACCGTCACGCGGCCCTCGGCGATCATTTCTTCCGCTTTCCGTCGGCTGGCTACGCCGCACTCCGCCATATATTTTTGCAGCCGCATTGTTTCCTCCGATGTGCCCCGACTGGGATGATTTTACGTATTTCATTTTTCATATTACTGAATGTAACGTGCAAAGTCAATAAAAAAGAACAAAAAACATAATTTCAATAGGCAGAAATCATGTGTTTTGTCCAAATATTATTTATCGCCTTTCTCGGAAGGGACGAACCGCCGATGACCGCCTGTGGCGGGAATCTCATCGGCGGTGAGATCAGCCGAAACGAGCAATCTCCCCATGAAGGGGAGTTGCGACGATTGAGGCTGCGGATCTGGGGGGACCTCTCTTTGGGCCCCAAAGAGAGGTCCCCCCAGGGATTACCCCAACGTTTTCCTCAGCGCCGCCAGCCAGCACACCGCGCCCGCCCCGGCCCACAGGTACAGCCACAGGGGCGGAGCGGATTCCGCGTTATTCGCCTGCGGCCAGGGGCCAGACGGAGAGGACGCGCCCGACCCCGTATCGAAAGGAGCGTTCCGGCACGGCTTCCGCCGCGATGAGGGGCACGGTAACGAGCGTCTGCCCCTGATCGGTGAGCTTCGCCGTGCCGATGACCTGGCCCTTTTCCACCCCGGCGGGCAGGGAAGAAGGCAGGTCGATGAGCAGATCGGGCCAGGCGGTATCGGGCACGGGGGCGGAAACGTCGCTTTGGGCGACGACGCGCACAGCGTCCCGCACGCCGCCGGTGACGGGGATTTCCCGCACGGTCTCCCCGGCGGAAAGCACCGTGACCATCTGCCAGTTGTCAAAGCCCTGATCCAGCAGCGCCGCCGCTTCGTCGAACCAGTCGGGGC
>CACWWM010000117.1 GCA_902764565.1 uncultured Eubacteriales bacterium | reverse complement strand
CTTCAGCCCCCTGAACCCCTGAACCAAAGGACTTCGTCCTCTGGACACCGACAGGCGCAAATGCATTGTTGGAAAAAGGCGACAACTTCCGCCCATTGCTTCGGTAAAACGAACGTATGAAAGCTTCTGGCCCACAGAAAGCCGGGAAAATCCCATGGGGGAAAGCGAGCTTTCCCCTGGGGATTCTTCCGCGGCTTTCCCCGGATGCCTTGCATCCGGGCTGGCCGCCGAAAGCGGCCGGGCCAGAAGCACAAGGCTGTCAAGCTGGGTCGCTCCTTCCAAGCGGCGGCGGGAAACAAGCTGTTTCGACGCACCAAGTAATATCCGCAAGTGTGGGTCCAGGGACGAACCGTCGATGACCGCCAGTGGCGGAAATTTCATCGACGGTGAGATCAGCCGAAACAAGCAATGTCCGCTTCAAGCGGACTTGCGCCGATTGAGGCTGCGGAAACATCTCCCTGGTCGGGTCTGGGGCGGAGAGCCCCAGGAGAATCCCTTTGCAAAATATAAAGCGCCTTCTCTTTTCATAGCCTGGAAAGCGCCCGAAGGGGCGTTTTCCGGTCACGCAAAGAGAAGGCGCTGTATTGCTACGCCTGGGCGGGATGCAGGATGACCCAGCCCTCGGGGGTGGTTTCGCCCTCGGGCAGGCCGTGGAGGGCGGCGTTCATGGAGGCGATAGCCACCTCGCACTGTTCGTCGCTGGGCTGGCGGGTGGTAAGGCGCTGCATTTGCAGGCCGGGCCAGCGCAGGGCACGGGTGAGGGGCGTTTCGGCGTGGGCCAGGGCTTTCAGCACTTCATAGCTGATGCCCGCCACGCAGGGCAACAGGATGACGCGGCTGAGCACGCGCAGGATGTAATTGCCGCCCAGGTCAAAGCCGGTCAATTGCAGCACCAGCACGTCGATGATGGAATAAAACAGGATGGACAGGATGAACGTGAGCAGCAGGAAGCTGGTGCCGCACCGGGGGTGCAGGGTGGTGAACTGCTGGGCGTTCTTGGGGGTCAGGGGCAGGCCGTGTTCATGGCAGTACACGGTTTTGTGCTCGGAGCCGTGATACTGGAAGGTCTTGCGCATATCGGGGATGCGGCCCACCAGACCGATATAGGTGATCAGAAGCACGGTGCGGATCAGGCCGCTGACCAGGTTTTTGAGCAGCAGCGTGCCGCCGGAGGCGTTTTGCGGGAACAGCATGATCACCGTGTTGGGCAGCAGCACGAACAGGCCGATGCTCATGGCCAGGGCCAGCACCACGGCCACGGCCATAACGACCTTGTCCACGTTCTTGCCCAGCTTCGCCGCCAGCCACTTTTCAAACTTGCTGGGCTCTTCCTGGGCATCCTCGTTGCCGGACATTTTCATGCTGTCTTCCAGCACGCGCATGCCCAGGCCCATCATCTGCACCATGTTCACCGAGCCCCGGATGAAGGGCAGGCCCATCCAGGGATGCTTCTTGGAGGGAGCCTCGTAGGCTTCCCGCTTCACCACGATATCGCCGTTAGGGCGGCGCACCGCCACGGCCACGGCGTCGGGGGCCTTCATCATGACGCCGTCCAGCACCGCCTGGCCGCCGATATCGACGCGGGGGCAGGCAGCGCCGGTTTCGTTCTTCTTCGCCATAAGAAATCCTCTCAGATATAAGATGTTTTGACACAATATCCCGAAAACGAGAAAAGCAGCACCATCCCGTGTGTACGGCGGTACTGCTTTTATAGGGCTTAGATGCCGAAGCGCTTCTTGAAGCGATCCACGCGACCGCCGCTGTCCACCAGCTTCTGCTTGCCGGTGAAGAAGGGGTGGCACTTGGAGCAAATTTCAACCCTCAGTTCCTTCTTGGTGGAGCCGGTTTCGAAGGTTTCGCCGCACACGCAGCGCACGATGGCCTTCTCGTACTTGGGATGGATCTTTTCCTTCATTTCGATTTCACCTCTTTTGCCCGTACACTTCCGGATTCATGGGGGGCGTCCCATGAGCCGCAGAAAGTATTATAGCATGGTTTCGGCGGGAATGCAAGGAATTTTTTGAAGGATTTCGCGCTGAATCCGATCCGGATTCCGGACGCCGCCCGCCCGTTACCGGAATGTACCGTACTTGCTTTTCCCGATGCGCAGCTTGTTCATATTTGCGTTTCTCAAAATTAAAGCAGTTTTCTATCATTTTTTGCTCTTTTATGCGATATTTTCCAAGGCTGGAAACAAGAAATTCGGGTTGTATTTGCTCCATATTAGACCAGATTATACATGACATTTCCCACTTTCGGCTAAAAATGAGTAATTGTGATTCTTCCCGAAAACACTTGATTTTTGCGCACTTTTGGAGGGCGAAATCAGTGCCTGCATCGCAATCTGTGACCAAAAAAATCGCAAGGTTTGAGAAGCAAATACCCGATTTACCATTGCTGGCAGGACGGTTTTTTACCATAATAGATACATCAAGCACGATAGTGCGAGGAACGCAACGCACCCGACCCAAATTTGAAGGAGGAAGAAACATGAAAAAGTTCCTGGCTACCCTGCTGGCGCTGGCGATGATTCTGGGCCTTGTTCCTGCCGTATTGGCGGACGATGCTCCGGAACTCATCACGATCACTGCGTTCAAAGGCGCTGCTTTTGACCAGCCCACTGACGACAACAAGATCTTCAAGAAGATCGAAGAAGACTTCGGCATCAAGTTCGAGTGGGAATTCCTGGCCGGCAATCTGGATGAGACCCTGGGCCTCAAGATGGCCGACGACGAGTCCCTGCCCGACCTGTTTGACGGCGGCAACAGCGCTGAAAAGCTGGAAAACGCGGGCGTGCTGATCGACCTGCTCCCCTACATCAGCGAAGAAGGAACCCCCAACCTGTGGAAGCATCTGCACGGCACCAATGTTAAGCTGGATCAGCTCCTGAGCGAAGACGGCGAACTGTTCATCATCCCCAACTTCGGCGTTATCTACAATCAGGAAATCAAGCGCCACAACGGCCCCGCTTTCTTCATTCAGAAGAAGGTCATTGCCTGGAACGACTATAAAGTTCCCAAGACCCTGAATGAGTACTTCGACCTGATCGAGCGCTATCTGGCGGAGAACCCGAAGAATGAAGACGGCCTGGACAACATCGGCTTCCATATCCTGTCCAAGACCTGGCGCCGCTTCTGCCTGATCAACCCTGTGCAGCACCTGATGGGCCGCCCCAACGACGGTGAAGTCATCGTGGACATCAACGATCCCGGCTGGCATACCGAAACCTTCATCAATCAGCCCTACGCCAAGCCCTACTATGCCAAGCTGAACGAAGAATTCCACAAGGGCGTCATCATTCCCGACAGCTTTACCATGGACGAAGATACCTACAAGAGCGACCTGGCCAAGGGCACTGTGATCGGTATGTTCGACCAGACCTGGGCTTTCAACGACTGCACCGCTTCCCTGCTGAACCAGGGCAAGTATGAAGACACTTACCTGGCTCTGCCCCTGGTGTACGATCCTGAATATGTGGACGGCAAGGTGATCGAAGAACACTACATCAACGGTACCGTCATGAACAAGGACCGCGGCTTCGGCATCTCCATCAACTGCAAGTATCCGGAGCGCCTGGTCAAGCTGTTCGACGCCCTGCTCTCCGACGAGTGGCAGATCATCCTCCACTGGGGCTTTGAGGGCGAAGACTGGTACTACGATGAAAACGGCCGCATGAACATGACCAAGGAGCAGTACGACCACCGCAACGACGCTCAGTGGAAGCGCGCCAATATGGCCGAACCGCTTTACGACGGCATTCCCAAGAAGGAAGGCACCATGGATAACGGCAACGCCTGGGATCCTTCCGTGCAGGACGAAATCTACTATGCCAGCAGCCTGACCGATTACGACAAGGAGTTCATGGCGAAGTGCGGCGTGGAAGCCTGGGAAGACTTCTTCAACAAGCCCCTCGAATGCGCTCCCTACGGTGAAGCCTGGCAGATCGACAAGGGCCCCATCGACGAAGACTACCAAACCTGGTGCCTGCTCCAGGAGCAGTGGCTGCCGAAGGTCATCATGGCTGATCCCGACAAGCTGGATGAAACCTGGGACGAATTTATCGAGGTCATCAATCCCACCTCTAAGATTTACACCGATTTCATGCAGGAAGAAGTGCTGAAGCTCGTGGAAAAGGCCCTGGGCAGCACGGCGCAATAATTCACGCGAATTCCAAGGGAGGGGGAGGGTTCAGCTCCCCCTCCTGCCTTTTGGGGAGGAATGAACATGACGAACGGAGCGGTTCGCGCTTCTGCGGAAAAGGGAAAGATCGGGCATTTTTTCAGAACGTTGGGAAAACAGTATCAGCTGATGATCATGTCCGTACCGATGCTTCTGTACGTTTTCCTGTTTAATTACGGCCCTCTCTGGGGATGGCTGACGGCCTTTCAGGATTATCAGCCCAGAAAGGGGCTGGCCGGAAGCAAATGGGTTGGGCTGAAAAACTTTGAATTCCTTTTCACCCATAACACATTTTTTCTTGCTGTTCGGAACACGTTTGCCATGAGCCTGATCAATCTGGTTTTTGGCACGGTTTCGTCCATTCTTTTGGCGGTACTCCTCAATGAAGTCAGAAACAGGGCGTTTAAGCGGACCGTGCAGACGGTTACTTATCTGCCGCACTTTCTCAGTATGGTTATCGTGGCCGGTATGGCGCAGAACATCTTTTCCGGCAGAGGAACCCTGAATGAAATCCTCATGACCCTGGGATTAACCAACAGCCCGATTTTGTTTCTCGGCGAGGGAAAATACTTCTGGTGGCTCATTGGCGTGATCAACGTCTGGAAAGAGGTCGGCTGGGGCACCATCATTTACATCGCCGCCATGACCTCCATCGACCCGAGCCTCTATGAGGCGGCGGCCATCGACGGCGCCGGGCGCTTCCAGCGCATCCTGCATGTGACGCTGCCCGGCATCAAATCCACCTTTATGGTGCTTTTGATCATGAACATCGGGCATTTGATGGAAGCCGGGTTTGAATTGCAGTATCTGCTGCGCTCCGGATTGGTGATGGATTATTCAGACACCATTGATATCTTTGCTTTGAATTACAGCTTTGGCACAGCCAACCCGCACTACGCCTACGGTACCGCGGCCGGGATGTTCAAAAGCATCGTAGGGATCATCCTGCTCCTTGGCGCGAACAGAATCGCCAGGGCGTTGGATGAAGAAACGCTGATTTAAGGGAGGGATATCCTGTGACCGTAATTTCCGCGACAAAGAAAGCAAAACGCCGGGATGTCGTTTTCCCGATTGTCAATACGATCATCCTGATCCTGCTGATGATTATTACCCTGTATCCTGTGCTGAATACCGTGGCGATTTCCTTTAACGACAGCCTCGACGCGCTCAAGGGCGGGATCGGGATCTGGCCCCGGATCTTCAGTGCGGATTCGTACAAGGAGCTGATCACGGACCCCGCGATTTACAGGGCCTTCTGGGTTTCTCTCTGGAAGACCGTGATCACCACCATCCTGAACCTGTTCTTTACTTCCATGCTGTCCTACGCGCTGAGCAGGAAGGAATATGTTCTCAGGAAATTTATTACCACCGTATTGGTTCTGACCATGTATATCAACGCCGGGATGATCCCCAACTATTTGCTGGTGTCCCGGTTCCTGAAACTGGGCAACACTTTCTGGGTCTATATCATCCCCACCATGTTCTCCTGCTTTAACATGATCGTCATCCGCACCTACATCGTGGGCCTGCCGGAAGCGCTGGTGGAATCCGCCCGCATCGACGGCGCGGGCGATATCAGAACGTTCTTCCAGATCATCCTGCCCCTGTGCCTGCCGGTTATGGCCACGGTGGCCCTGTTTGTGGCCGTGGGCGCTTGGAACAGCTGGTTTGACACGTACCTGTATTGCGGCAGCAAGAAGAACCTGTACACCTTGCAATACCTGCTGAAAATGAAGCTGGCGAGCACCCAGGCGTCTTCCAACGCGGCCAATACCAGCGCGGACGCCCTGGCGAACTCGGTCAAGGTCGCTCCGATCACGATCCGCGCTTCCATTACGGTGGTTTCCACCGTGCCCATCCTGGTGGTGTATCCTTTCTTACAGAAGTATTTCGTCACCGGCATGGCGTTGGGCAGCGTGAAGGGATAAGAAAAAACGCGTCGAATATTACAAATGTCAATTCGATTCCCCAAGGCAGATGAAGGGGGGAGGAAACCTTGGCCGAATTCAACGCCCCGCCGAGCGGAGGGCAGTCCCGTTTTCCCGATGGCTTCCGCATCCTGCAGGGCAAGCAGGAATACGTTACCTATCTGGATCATTCTTCCATTCGCATTTGGCCTTCCGATGTGGCGGCCCATTATGACCCCCATCGCCATTCCGCGGTGGAGATCATCATGCCCAGCCGGGGCGTGTCGCTCTATCATGTGCAGGACGACGTGTACCGGGTGCAGCCGGGGGAGATCCTGATCGTGCCCTCGGACTGCCAGCACGCCCTGACCGAGCCGCCGGAAACCCAGCGTTACCTGCTGCTGTTTGAGCCTACGCCCATTACCGGCATGCGGGATATGGCGGAGCTCGTGCCCATGATGCAGCGGCCTATTTACCTGCACGACGGGTCGGAGACCCACACCCAGGCCAGGGAGCTGCTGAACCTTACGGTGGAATGTTATTTTGCCCGGGAGCCCCTGTGGAACACCCAGTGCTATTCCTATCTGATGCAGCTGTATGCCCTGCTGGGCCGCCGCTATCTGCGGTCCTCCGCCCAGCCCAGGGAAATGCTGCGCCGGAATATCGATCCCGCCATCATGAACAGCGTGCTCACCTACATCAACGAGCACTACATGGACGATATTTCCCTGGCAAGCAGTTTTCCGGCCTGCCCTTCTCGGAATACCTGACCCGCAAGCGCCTGAACGTGGCGTCCGACCTGCTGGTGCGCACCAATCAGCCCATCCGGGAAATCGCCGTTTCCTCCGGCTTCGGCAGCACCGCCACCTTCAACCGCACCTTCCGGGAGCACAAAAACTGCACCCCTTCCCAGTTCCGGGCCATTTACGGCATGGTCATCAGCCCCGCGGCGGATAAGCCGCTGTTCTGATCCTCCGCCGGAACGGATACAAAAAACCTCATGCCAGCGGTAAAGCGGCATGAGGTTTTTATGCGCTTTTTTTCAGGACGGAACCGGACAAGCTCCCGCGTCAGTACAGGTTGTACATCCTGTCCATGATGCTGTACAGCGCTTCATAGGGCTCTTCCTCGGGGTAGATGTCGTCGCCCAGCACCAGCAGCTGGCGGGTGTATTCCATGGGATACCAGGAGGGGAAACCGGCGCTGTTGGGGTTGCCGGTTTTCATGAAATTCACCAGATACGTCTGCATGGCGGCGCTCAGGCGGCGGTCATAATCGGTGTACAGGGAAGAATTTTCGGGAATGTTGCCGTAGAAGTACACTTCCTCGCCGCTGTGCCAGTTGCCCAGGCGGCCGTTGGTCTGCTTGAAATGGTACATGTAGATGGGGATCCGGTTGGCCACCGCCTGACGCGCCCAGCAATGATGGCCGTAGGCGAAAAAGTACACGGTGTAGATCTCGGCCCAATTGGCCTGGGCTTCCGCGTTGGTCTGGGCGGGGTAGAGGGCCAGCACCTTGTCGGTCATGCCGCCGAACAGGGCACGTACCTTGGTTTCGTAGGTTTCCAGGGTGGTTTTGTCCAGCACCAGGAAGGGGCCGGATTCGCCTGAGTTAAAGCCCTGCAAAATAGCTTCCTCGTTGTAATTGCCATGGTTGTAGGCTTCCCAGGGCGTTTCGGTGAGCACGAAGCCGTCCACGGTGACGTGGTGATGATAGGCTGCTTCCTGCACCAGCTGCTCGGCGGGCATGGCGCGCAGCTCTTCAATGGTCTTTACGCCCAAGCGGTCCTTTGTTTCCCGTCCCGCCTTCAGGGCTTCTTCCCGGGTGCGGAAGGAATGGGCGGGCTCCGGCGCGGTGACCGTGGAGCTTTCGCCCACCACCCGGCGGAACAGGCCCTTGGCCAGGGGAGAAGTGCACAGGGCGGTCACGCAGGCGGACCCGGCGCTTTCGCCCGCCAGGGTCACATTGCCCGGGTCGCCCCCAAAGGCGGCAATGTTGTTCTGCACCCAGTACAGGGCGGCGATCTGATCCATCAGGCCGTAATTGCCCGTGGTGCCGGAGGCGTTTTCCGCAGCCAGTTCTTCGTCGGCGAAGAAGCCGAAAATGCCTAAGCGGTAGCCCATGTTCACCACCACCACGCCCTGCCGGGCCAGGCCTTCGC
>CACWWM010000116.1:10731-11396 GCA_902764565.1 uncultured Eubacteriales bacterium | reverse complement strand
CGTAAAGCTGAAAATCCATTTCCAGTCCCCCAGGAATTCGGACATGGTGCCGTCCGCCCTGTGCTTGAGGATATCCTGAATCGCGTCGCTTTGAAAAAGGCGGTTGATGCCCGTGTACTTCTTTTCTTCCATCGTTGGTCAGCCCCGTTCCCGTTCCGTTTCCGGAAGTTTGAATCCTTAAACGAATCCATTTTATATTGTATCACATCTTTTCAGTTTTTGCACCATGCAGGCGCATATTTGTACTGTCTCCAGTTTTGTCGTTTTCAGCAACATTTTTATCATTCCAAGTATGTGCAAATGAATTTTTTGAAATTTTCTCCCAATTTTTGAGCAAATCGGTTGATTTCTCCCCTGATTCAATGGTAATATAAATATACATTTGACGAAAGAAGCCTTTCTCTGTCGCTGTCGGCAACATTTCCCGCTGATTCGGAGGATGATCCCCCGTGAAAAAACTGTCTTTGTCCCTGCTTTCGGAAACGGTGGTTGCCCGCCGGAAAGCGCTGAAAATCACCCAGGTTCAATTGGCCCAAAAGACCGGCATCCACCGGTCCGTGCTGAGTAAGCTGGAATCCCGGGAATATATCCCCTCCATACCGCAGCTGGAAGCGCTGGGAGAGGCGCTGGGCTTCGAGCCCGCCGATCTGTACGCGGAGGAAGCC